>CAZKYP010000076.1:13977-14360 GCA_964556885.1 uncultured Pirellulales bacterium
CAATTCTGCAACATCCTTATCGCCCGGACTCACTAAGTCGCGTGGGTGGCCTCCAGTGCAAGCCTCATGCAAAGGAGTCCAACCATCACCATTCTTTGCATTTATATTAGCACCATTAGTGATAAGTATCTTTACAATATCCTTATATTTACCCCACGCAATTGCATCGTGTAGAGGAGTGTCTTCAGATTTATCCTTCGCATTTACATCCGCTCCGTATGAAATAAGCAATTCAGTCACTTCACTGGAACCATGCTGGGTGGCACTATGTAGCGGCGTACGCTTGAAATCAGTCACTGCATTTATATCAGCACCTTTAGCAATCAAAAGCTCGGCTACAACTTTATGCCTATAACTTGTTGCATAATGTAAAGGAGTATAAC
>CAZKYP010000077.1:0-14345 GCA_964556885.1 uncultured Pirellulales bacterium
GTTGCAGTCATGGGGTAACCCGCCTGAAGACCCTTTAGCGGGGCATCCTTCGGACTTATGGAAATAAAGATTAGGAAAGCTGTGAAAAGGAAAAGGTAAAAGATGAATTGTTGTGTAACAGGTTTACAGTGGGGTGACGAAGGTAAAGGCAAGATTGTCGATATTCTCGCCGAGCACAGCGATATCGTCGTGCGGTACGGCGGCGGCGCCAATGCCGGCCATACGGTCATCATCGGCGACCAGAGGTTCGCCCTGCACCTATTGCCGAGCGGCTCTGTGCGGCCGGGCACGATTTGCGTTATCGCCAACGGAGTAGTGCTTGACCCGGAAGTCCTGATTGGGGAAATCCAGACACTTAAAGAGAAAAATATTTCGCTGGAAGGCCGGCTCTTTATAAGTGAAAACGCCCACGTCGTGCTGGATTATCACAAAAAAGAGGACCAGTTGCGTGAAGAATCGCTCGGCAAAAACAAGATCGGAACCACCATCCGCGGCATCGGTCCATGCTACTCCGACAAGGTCGGCAGGAGCTTCGCGATACGCATGGCAGATTTCAGGGACATCGCAAAGCTAAAGGAAAAATTGCGGACAATCATCGAATACAAGAACAAGGTCTTCGCGGCCCTTTACAACGCCGAACCGATGAGCTTGGACGACATCTACAAAAAATGCAAATCATACGCCGAGATACTCGTGCCTTTTATAACAGACACTACCGAATACCTGCATAAAGCAGTTGCCGACGGCAAATCCATCCTTTTCGAAGGAGCACAAGGCTCCCTGCTGGATCTGGACCACGGAACATTCCCGTATGTTACAAGCTCGAACTCAAGCCCTCTCGGTATGCCCGCCGGCTGCGGGATTCCTGCCAAATTCGTCAACGAATTCATCGGCGTGGTCAAGGCGTACACGACAAGGGTCGGCGGAGGTCCCTTCCCGACCGAACAGGACAACGAAACGGGCCAGTACATCCGCGACAAAGGCCACGAGTACGGCACAACGACCGGTCGGCCGCGGCGATGCGGCTGGTTCGACGCCGTAGCAGCTTCCTACAGTGCGACAATCGGGGCAATCGACTCTGTTGCGATGCTGCATTTAGACACACTCAGCGGCCTGAAAGAGCTGAAAATATGCAGGGCGTACGAAATCGACGGCAAAGAGAAAACCTTCTTCCCGTCAAACATCGACACCCTGTCAAAGGCCAGACCAATATACGAAACTCTCGCCGGCTGGGATGAAGAGATAACTGAGGCCAAGGAATTCAAGGATTTGCCGGTCAACGCACAAAATTATGTTAAAAAGGCGGAAGAAATTATCGGCAAACCAATTACAATTATCGGCGTCGGTCCGAAACGAACTCAGACAATATTCAGATAATAGCCTGAAAGGTTTTTCGATAATCTGATATGGAAAGTTTCGAAGAAAAACAAAAAAAGACCGCCGCACGTCTCGGAATTTCGGTCGAGCAAATGCCGCGTAATATCGCAATTATCATGGACGGCAACGGACGATGGGCGCAGAAAAAGGGCCTGCCCCGGGTCGAGGGACATCAACAGGGCGCTAAAATAGTCGAAATGATTGCTCTGTACTGCGTCGACCTCGGCATCGAATCGCTGACTTTGTATTCTTTCAGCATCGAAAACTGGAAGCGACCTCAGAACGAAGTCAATTTCCTGATGCATATTTATACTCAGTATCTTGATAAAATTCGACCGATATTGATGAAGAACAATGTCAAGCTTATACACCTCGGCAGGCCCGCAGAACTGCCGAAGTCGGTACAAAACCAGTTGAACAAAACAATGGAACAAACCAGCTCTAATCCCGGCATGATACTCGCGCTGGCATTAAACTACGGGGGCAGAGCGGAGATCCTGGACGCGACCAAAAAAATTGCACAGGAATACAAAAACGGCGATCTTAATCTCCAGGACATTAACGAACAGTGCATAAGCCGGCATCTGTATACGGCGGGAATTAACGACCCGGACCTGTTGATACGCACGGCGAACGAATTGAGGATAAGTAACTTTCTGCTCTGGCAGATTTCCTATAGCGAGTTTTATGTTACAGAAACCTTATGGCCCGACTTTACAAAAACCTCTATGGACAACGCTATCATAGCTTACGCAAAACGGAACCGCCGTTTCGGCGCCATAGATAAAAGCTCGAACAGTAATGTCCCATCGAGATAAAGCGGATTTTAACAAAACTCCTGCATAAAATATGTTAAAACAAAGACTGCTTTTCGGGGTATTAATGACGATATTCTTTGCCGGATTAGTCATTTTCGACGGCCGGCTGGACGGCGCCTTAACCATAGCAAAATCCGACGACAAGCCTGTGCAGGGGACACTTTTTTGCCTGCTCATCGGCCTTCTGGCAATTCCGGCCCAGCTTGAACTATCGAAACTTGCAGCGGCGAAAAATCTGAAGATATTCGTACCGGTTACGATTATCGCCTCGATTCTGATTGCCACAACATGGTACTGGCAGCAGTTTATCGAAATACCGCCGCAAATCACCCTGACGGTTCTACCGGCTTTTGTGCTGATGGCGGTGCTTTTATATCAATACTTATACTACGGAACCTCATCGGTGATTGCAAATTGCGGGGCAAGTTATTTTTCGATAATGTATCTTGGGCTCTTAAGCAGTTTTTGTGTGGCGATACGGATTAATTTTGGCCTTTGGCAACTGTTGATGTTTGTCTTTGTTGTAAAATCCGCCGACATAGGTGCTTATGCAATCGGATCGCTGTTCGGCAGGCATAAATTCTCACCTAAAATCAGCCCTGGTAAAACATGGGAGGGAATGGCCGGAGCGGTATTTGCAGCAATTATTGTTGCTATTGGATTTGCGGCGGCTTGTGGTATAATGGCCTGGTGGCCGGCGATAATATTCGGTTTTAGTTTCGCTTTTATCGGCCAGATCGGCGATTTGGTCGAATCTATGATGAAGCGGGACGCAGAAACGAAAGATTCGGCGAACAAAGTTCCCGGCTTCGGCGGTATACTTGATATCATTGATTCACCCCTGCTGGCGGCGCCGTTTGCGTATTTATTTTTTATTTTGTGTTCTTAATCCGGAACGAGGAAAACCTTGGAAGTAACAATACAATTAGATTCGACGGACAAACAGCTCGATCTGTTCGGTCCGGCAGACAGTTACCTGCGCCTTATACGCCAGCATCTGAATGTCAAGATAACCGCCCGGCAAAGCAAGCTGATAATCTCCGGCAAGGAATCGGATGTAAACAAAGCCGTCGAAACAATCGATAAGATGGAGAAGCAGCTAATAAAAGGACGTCCCCTTACCGACGACGACGTAACATCTTACGTCAGGTATCGCAATATAAACATAACCGAAGAATCCGGCAGGGCCGTCGCCGTCTACTCGCATAAAAAGATTATCGAGCCGTCCACCAAGGGACAGATGAAATACATCGAAACAATGCTGGCAAACGACCTGACATTCTGCATCGGGCCGGCGGGGACAGGTAAAACTTACCTGGCCGTCGCAGTCGCGGTTTCGATGCTCAGGAAAAGACAAATCAGGAGAATCGTCCTGGCGCGGCCGGCGGTGGAAGCGGGCGAGAAACTCGGCTTCCTGCCGGGAGATCTGCAGGCAAAGGTAAACCCGTATCTGCGTCCTTTGTTCGACGCCCTCGAGGACATGATGGATTTCACCCAGATGAGAAAATTCATGGACCTGGATATTATCGAGATTATCCCGCTGGCCTTTATGCGTGGCCGGACTCTCAATGACGCCGCAATTATCTGTGACGAAGCCCAGAACACATCGGCCCTTCAGATGCTGATGGTCCTGACGAGACTGGGGCACGGTTCCAAGATGATAATAACGGGCGATATAACACAAATCGACCTGGAAAAAGGCCAGAAAAGCGGGATGATTGAGGCGATTGAAACATTGCGCCGAATAAAGGGCATCGGTTACGTGGAACTGACTCAAACAGATATAGTCCGGCACCGGCTGGTTCAAAAAATCGTGCAGGCTTATAAGAAAAAGGCCAAAGCTAAATAGCATTAGATCCGTACAGGATTGAGAAATGGGATTCTGGAAAAAAATTAGTCCGCGAAGAAGCAGGGTTCGCAAGAACATGTCAACCGAGCGTTTTTCGCAAATTAGCCGGGTCGCCAACATCGACTTGCTGATCTCAATCCTGTTGTGGCTGGCATTCGTCGTTCTGTGCACATTCATATTGTCACTCCAGCACACCAGCCATATCGAAATTATATCAAGAGCGGTTACTGTAGTATTAATTTCCGTCGCCATTTCTTTTTATATCAGCCATTATCAAAAACGGATAGTCAAAAACCACGCCCGGGCATTCGTGCTGATATGCTTATTTGTTATTCTGCTGCTGACCACAAAACTCGGTGTGCTGTCAACCAAATATACATTCTGGGCGACGGGAACCGCAATAACAACCGCCATTATTCTGACAATCGCCTACGACCATCGTTTCGCACTGGGCATGAGCATATTTTACTGCATCCTGGCCACCCTGGCCGCAGAGCCGACCGGTTCCGGGCCAAAGGAGCCACAGCTTACGAATATCTACCTGTTTTTGACAATGGCGATCGGTGTCACTACCTGTTGTTTTTGTCTGGGTGAAATACGCACAAGAATAAAACTGCTCAGGATAAGCACCCTGGCGGCGCTTATGGTGTTCATCACGGCGATGACAATGCACTTATTAACGGAAAATTACGCTCCCGCTCTTATCAGCAAGGACGCAGGTCTTCACGCAATTGTAAGTCTTGGTGTCGGCATCCTAATCCAGGGCCTGCTGCCGCTTATTGAAAAGGCGTTCCGGATAGCAACGAGCATGACGCTTCTGGACTACAGCGACGCCAACCAGCGATTGTTGAAACGTCTGCACATGGAAGCGCCCGGCACATTCAGCCACTGCCTGCTGGTAGGCTCCATTGCCGAGGCCGCGGCCGAGTCAATCGGGCACAACGGCCTTCTTTGCAGGGTCGGGGCATACTACCACGACATCGGGAAAATAAACAAGGCCGGCTACTTCGTGGAAAACGAGCTCGGTTCGACCAGCCGCCACAAAGAACTCTCGCCCACTATGAGCCTGCTGATTATCATAGGCCATGTTAAAGACGGCATAGAAATGGCAAGGGAATACGCACTGCCCGGCGTGCTGCGGCAATTCATCGAGACACATCACGGCACTACGCTCGTGGAGCACTTTTATAACGAGGCCAAAAAACTGCAAAATAAAATTTCAAAAGGTAAAACGCCCGAAGGACCCTCCGAGAGCGAATTCAGGTATCCCGGCCCAAAACCGCAAACGAAAGAAGCCGCAATCGTAATGCTGGCCGATGCGGCGGAAAGCGCGGTCAGGAGCCTGCCGGAAGTGACATCGACAAAAATCGAAGCGGTCGTGCATAACCTGGCGATGAAGCGACTGCAGGACGGCCAGTTCGACGAATGCGATTTGTCACTGCGGGAGCTTAGCAGGATCGAGGCGAGCATGTCGAAAACTCTCACGGCACATTACCACAGCAGAATCGCATATCCGAAGCCCCCGGACCAGGCCCGGGAAACTCAGCCCCAGGCCGAGCCGGCCGAACAAAAAGCATAAGCAATAATTATGGATTCCAAAAATAAGCAGCAAATATTCGTCCAAATCACAAGGAAATTCAGGGACATACAGACGGACCTGCCGGAACTGCGAAAGCTGGTCAAATTCATCTGTCAACAATTAGCCGGCCCCGAAGCACCAAATACAAGATTCGAAATCAGCATCGCGATAGTAGACGATGATGAAATCAGGCGGCTAAACAGCCGGTTTCTCAGTCATAATACCGCCACGGATTGCCTTAGCTTCGATTTATCCGATGAACAAAAATCGAAAGAGGAAAGTCGAACATCCAAAATCCTCGAACTTGTCGTAAACGGCGAGATGGCCGCAAGGCAGGCAAATCAGCGAGGCCACTCGGGCCGGGCGGAACTGGCGCTCTATATAACACACGGCCTGCTCCACCAGTTAGGATTCGACGACTCCACACAGGCACGGGCAAAAAAAATGCACGACAAAGAAGACGAGATTTTACAACAATTCGGCTTCGGAATTGTGTATAATAAAAAAAACCGATAACACAAAAGGTTCGATGTGTGGCAGCCTCATCCCGATTTTGTTTATCGGGATGGGGATGGACATCCCGGCGCAGAGACTGTCACCTTCCGGACGTTAATTGAAAGGGTAATAAAAAGTGAGCTTTACCGGTTGGGCGGTGCTGCTGATTTGTCTTTTTGCCGGCGGCACATTGTTTTTCGCCGTCAACGGCATCGCCCTGCGAACATTTTCACAGGTTAAATTGCAGGAAGCCTTCAAAGCGGCAAATAAAAAGGCCGACCCCAAAGAGCTTACGGAGCGGCTGGTGGAACAATCCGAAGAACTGATTCTGACCTGCTCTTTGTACCGCCTGGTCTTCAACATGTGTATAATACTCCTGCTGGTAGCGGTTTTCACTCGCCCCGGCGAAGCGACTCACAAACTAAGTCTCACAACTGATTATCTGTTTACATTTATCGTTGCACTGCTGGTCTTTTCAATATGCAGTCTTGCGGTCCCGCACGCGTGGGCCAAATATTCGGGGGAAAAAATCCTGAGCCGCACTTATAAGCTGCTGATGGCGTTCGCCTTTATAACATCCCCGTTCCTTTATGTTTTCGGTTTGTATGACGGTTTCATAAGGCGGCTGGCCGGCATAGCGGATACGACGCCGGAAGAACAACAGGAAGAGCGGCAGGAGGAATTCCTGACAGGCCTCGAACAGCACAGAACCGACGGCATTCTCGACGAAGAAGAGCAGGAAATGATAGAAAACGTGCTGGAACTGAGCAACAGCACCGCCGACGAAATAATGACACCGCGCACGGATATGGTGGCCGTCGAAGCGAATTCCGATTTGGCAAAGGTTCTCGAAACAATAGCCATCGCAGGCCATACCCGCGTGCCGGTATACGAAGACAATATCGATAATATAATCGGGCTTGTTTACGCCAAAGACCTGCTGACGGAAATCGGCAAAAATCCCGCCGACTTCAAGCTGAAAGATAAAATAAGAAAGGCCTACTTCGTCCCCGAGACAAAACCGCTGCGGACCCTGCTCCACGAGTTTCAAAATCAGAAGCTGCACATAGCCATAGTGCTGGACGAATACGGCGGAACCGCGGGTATCGTTACCCTTGAGGATATTCTCGAAGAGCTTGTCGGCGAAATTACAGACGAATACGAAGAAACGCCGCCCACACCTGTAAAGAAGATTGATCAGTACACCATCGAGGCTGACGCCAGGACATACATCGACGATTTGAACGACGAGTTCGAGCTGAACCTGCCCGACGATGAAGATTATGAAACCGTCGGCGGCTTTGTCTTTTCGAGGCTCGGTTATATTCCAAAAGCCAACGAGAGCTTCGAATACAAAAATCTCAAGTTCACCATCACCTCCGCCGAGGCGAGAAAAATCAAACGCATCAAAATCCAGAAAAGCGAAAATGGGTAGGGGCCGCCCCATGTGGCGGCCCGGGCAGGCCCATGGGCCTGCCCCTACAGTGTAATTATGTTGAACAAGGACCTGGCTATTTGCATACGAGCAGTCGATTTTTCCGAGACGTCCCAGGTACTTACTTTTTTCACGAAGGCGAACGGCAAGCTCGGCGCCATTGCCAAAGGCTCGAAGCGGCCCAGGTCCCCGTTCGACGGGCCAATCGAAATGCTCTCTTACGGCGAAATCGTTTTTACCGATTCGAAGAAGGAAAAGCTCGCCACGCTGACCGAATTCCAGCAAACTCAAATTATACCGAACCTGCAAAAAAATCTGTACGCTCTGAACTGCTGCCTTTTCGCCGCAGAGCTGGTCAATCACCTCACGCACGACTACGACCCGCATCCCGAACTTTTCGACAGCTTCCTGCAATTCATGCAGAACCTGAATGAGCAACAAACAAGTGACGAACACCAAAACTCACTTGCATTGTTGATATTATTCCAATTGTCCCTGCTCAGAGAGGTCGGGCTCCAACCGATTTTAAGTCGCTGCGCCAACTGCAAAACGAGCCACGAACCACGAACCACAAACCACGAAATCTATTTCAGCAGCACCGCCAACGGCCTGATTTGCAGGGACTGCGAGGCAAGCTTTCCCGACAAAATCAAGCTGTCAAAAGCCGCAGCGGCCTGCCTGATCGACCTAAAACAACTCGCCGACGCAAACCAAAAAACCTTAACCGAAATCGAAAAAATCCTGATCAACCACCTGACCCAAACCCTCGGCCACCACCTGAAAATGCCAAAACATATCCTGAAACGATAACTTCTGTACTAAACAAAATAATAGGTATTTTTCTTACCAGATTTGATCACTATGTATAACTCAATGGAGGAAGACCTTAAAGGAAATGTTCTACATATATGGTAATTTCTACAGTGAGATCACAACAATCATTAACACATATAATAACAAATTCATATGATGAATATTCAGCCGCGAATGTATGTATTTGGCAGAGCTTTTTTAAGTTCCTCCAACTGATGTGGGCTGATTTTTACATTTATGAAATATAGCATTTTCAAATTCTTAAGATTTTTAATCCACTCAATATCAAGTTGATCCGTAAGTTGCTCCTTTGGAAAAATCATGAGATTTTCTAGGTTCTTGAGATTTTTAAACGGCTCAAAATCAAAAGACCCTGTCATATTAATATTAATATCTTGTAATTTTGAAAGACCTGCAATAATTCTTATATCGCTGTCATTCTTTATCAGAAGCGAAAGTCGTTCCAGTTCAGGAAGTTGTTTCAAAACACTTAAGTCTTCGGGTGTCAATTTATCCAGCGATAAATCTTCCAGGGACTTGAGGTTTGCAAGAGGCTCAATATCAATGGATCCAGAACCTGAAAGCGTAAGACTCCTTAAGTTAGTCATTGTCGCAATTATCCTGATATCATCATCCCGCGGTTCAAAAAAAGTAAGATACTCGACTGATTTAAGTTTTGAAAGCGGCTCGGCATTCAATACTTTTGATTTTTCAAAGATAAGAAATTCCAATTCAGGCAAATTTGTTAAAAAATTGATGTCATCTATCTGCATTGAGGAAATATAAAGATAGTACAGATTAACTAGATTTGCGAGCGGTTCAAAATCGGTAGTGCTTATATCACTGATGTTTAACCTTCTGAGATTCACAAGATTCGAGATGGCACTGATATCTGTGACTCCTTTTCCGCCGAAACTAAGTTCCTCAAGATTCGTAAGTCTTTCAAGCGGCGTCAAATCACTTATGCCTCCAAAAGAAAGTTTTCGCAAATTTGTAAGGTTAGAAACCGCCTCAATATTATCGATTCTTAAATTAAGACGAAGTTCCTTCAGGTTGGTGAGATTAGAAATCACTTTAATACTGTTTATGTTTTTCAATGAGTCAAGGCTTAATTCTTCCAAGTTATTAAGCTCGGCCAGGGCGTCAAGATTTGAGACCGGCAAATAGTAAAGGGTAAGCCTCTTAAGATTTGTAAGTTTTTTTAGTAATTTTATATCGTATATGGGAGACTCCCGAAGCATCAGGTGCGTAACTTTTTTATAGTCGTCATGGGCAGGAATAGCTTTTTTAATAATTTCTTCACTGCTTTTCTCAAGTGCTTTTTGTTTCTGCTCAATAGCTTTTTGTTTTTTGTATACTGGAAAATAAAGAGACACAGCCATAAAAATGATAGAAAAGAATAAAAAAATCGCCGCCATCCACGTTTTTATTTTTCGTTTGCTTGCTTGTCCCTGCATCATTTTCGCCCTTTCAATATACTACCGGTTGTATTATATCGTTTGCTGGGCATGCCTGGAAACATAAAAAAGCGAATAAACCGGGATTTCCCATTTACACTCTTAAACAACATAATTTTCTACATATAACATCAATAATCTTACTGAGAAGGGGAATTAAAGGGGTCACATCTTTTTTTACAACTTATTTATAAGATTCAGTCTGGTTACTCAATCAATCGTAAAACTCTCATCATAAACGCCGATTATCCCGCCCGTGTCGCGGGCATCCTGCCCGCGCGTACCGTGGACGTCTCGCCTACGAGTCCACTGCCGGCAGGATAGCCGCAACGAGGGTACCGGTGTTTGTCACACCGACGAATCGCTGTATCTCAAGTCCATCCCGAAACAAAATGAGAGTTGGGATTGCATTAATCTCATATCTTTGGGTCATAGCAGGTGCATTGTCGACGTCCAGCTTGGCCACACGAGCCTGGTCTTTTACAATTTCAGCGACTTCTTCGACTATTGGGGCCTGTGTTGTGCAATGCGAACACCAGGTCGCATAGAAATCCACAAGAACGATACCATCAGCTATAAAAGCATCGAAGCTCGTTTCATCAAGCTCACTTACAAGCGGCTGCTCAATCTCGTTAGGTTCCCACCACAGTCGGGGATAGTCTTTGCCTTCATCAATCCACCAGATGTCTTCGGTGCCGTTTTCCGTCTCGCCCACAAAATCCCACGCCGCATCAGTAAAAGTGCTTTCCATCTGCATCTCGGCTGTAGTTAGACCCGTGCCGCCATCACTGCTTGACTGCCCGGAAGTTTCAACATCCCAGAAACTTGAAGTAATACCGACATACAGGCTATTGAATCCCACAAGACCACCGACCATATTAGCTCCTGTGACCAATCCGGTGCTGTAGCTGTTGGAGATGCTGCCTGTGTTGAATCCCACTAAGCCGCCGACACCGATATCTCCTGTGACCGTGGCGGTACTGTAACTGTTGGATACGCTACCTATGTAATTCACCAAACCATTGAATCCCACAAGGCCGCCGACCAAGTTGGCTCCTGTGACCAATCCAGTGCTGGAGCTGTTGGAGATGCTGCCGAGGTTTTGTCCAACCAAGCCGCCGATACTGCCGTTTCCTGTGACCTTGGCGGTACTGTAACTGTTGGAGACGTGACCTCGGTCTCCCCTCATACCGTTGCAGCCAACCAATCCGCCGACATACTCATTTCCTGTGACCACTCCGGTACTGTAGCTGTTGGAAATGCTGCCTTCATTGTAACCCATCAGCCCACCGATATACTCACCTGTTCCGTTGACATCCACGGCTTCGAGGACCAGATTTGAAATTATCGCATCGGAGTCTAATTGCCAGGAGTGACCGAATAGACCGAGGTAGCTATCTCCTGTGATTGTCATATGCGAGATCTCATGACCGTCACCATTGAAGACACCTTTAAAATAAGGCCCCTGAAAGCCCTCTTCTATGTCGGTATCCGGGGCGATGACAGCCCTATCGAAGACCTTGCGGCCGGGCAGGTTGGGGTCAAGGTCGATGTCGGCGGTCAGGATGAAGTGTTTGTCGTAATCCTCGGGACTCTCGCCAAGGGCTATCAGGTCCTCTGCTGTTGCAATTTGATATGGATCATCCGCTGTGCCGCTGCCGCCGCTGTACTTCGCATCCGGCTCAACACAGGGTACAGTTTCCCATAACCATGAACTCATGCCTCTCAGCATGTCATAGACCATTGAAAAATTCTTCGAATCCAGGAAGTTTGCGGCCTGGTTGCTCCGGCCCCCGCTTTGGCACACCACCAGAATTGGAACATCCATAGGCAGTTCCTCATATTGGGCACGCAGCACCCCCGAATTCCACGGATAGTTTAATGCACCCTGAATGTGTCCGGCGGCTCCACAGTATTCGGACGACTCCCTGACATCGACAATAACAAGGTCATCCACGGAATCAATAAGGTCACGAGCCTGCTGGGGAGTAACATCGGTATGGGCCCAGACATAAGGGCCGGAAATAACTAAAAGCACACCAGCTATGAATAACACCATCCCAAGATTAATCTTCATCACTATTTCTCCTCAAAAACAGTTTCCACAATACCATCTTCAAAAATCATTTATAAAAATTATCTTCAATTCATAAATAGTCAATCATCAATCGTAAATAGTCAATCTATAGCTTCCCACCACAGCCGCGGATAATCCTGACCTTCATCAATCCACCAGATATCCTCTGTGCCGTTCTCCGTCTCGTCCTCGAAGTCCCAGCCGGCATCGAGGAAGGTAGCGGCCGCTTGCATCTCGGCAGTCGTTTTGCCAGCCCCCCCATCACTGTTTATCTGCCCGCTAGTCTGAATATCCCAGAAAGAATTGGAAATGCTACCATTGTTTTTTCCCACCAGACCACCTAAATTAAAGCCTCCAGTAACCGAACCAGTACTGTAGCAGTTAGAAACTGTACCCACGTTGCTACCAACCATACCACCAACGTCGGAATTTCCAGTAACCGAACCAGTGTTATAGCAGTTGGAAACACTGCCCAAGTTCAATCCCACTATACCACCTACATCGGAATTTCCAGTAACTACGCCGATACTGTAGCAGTTGGAGACGCTACCGTTGTTATTCCCCACTAACCCACCAACAAGATCGCCTGTTCCGTTGATACCCACGATTTCCAGGCCTAAATTGTAAACCAAAGCTTCAGAGCTTAAATGCCCAAATAAACCCAAATACACACCTCCCTTAATAGAGAGATTGCTGATTATATGTCCGTTTCCATCAAATGTACCGTCAAAGTTGGGGATTACAGCGATAGACCAAGTCGTATCCGATAAATCCAGTGACGAATCCAAACGATAATGTGCCTTAGGTTCGATATATATCGAACCTAAATCCGAAACGTCACGAATCAAATAAGGTTGTTGATCCGTTCCCAATCCTTCGGGCATCACTGGTCCTGAACCTACAAAATAACTTAGTTGAGGATAATTACCATCCGAAACCTGCCAGTAATCGCATGTGCCATTGCGATCCTCATCAACACAATCCCAACCAGCATTTAGGAATGTGTTGATGTAATGCATTTGCTCGGTGCTTAGACCGGTACCACCTTCGCTATGTGTCAGACCAGAGGTCTGAGTGTCCCAGAAGCAATTGGAAATGCTATCAAGGTCCCAATTATCATCGCTCCCCATAAGACCACCAACATTTCGGTCTCCGGTAACCTTACCTGTGCTGTAGCAATTGGAAATGCAACCAGAGCTCCAGTTGGAGTTGGTTCCTACAAGGCCACCAACATACCAGTCTCCAGTAACTGCACATGTGCTGTAGCAATTGGAGATGCTGCCAAAGTTTAAGTTGCCTCCCACAAGACCACCAACACGCCAGTCTCCAGTAACCGCGCCTGCGCTGTAGCAATTGGAGATGCTGCCTATTTCGTTATATCCCACAAGACCACCAACAAAGACATTAATTTCTCCATAGACAGTAGATATACTGAAGCAGTTAGAAAGGCCACCGCTATTGTATCCTACCAGACCACCAACATAGTTAATTTCTCCCAAAACAGTAGCCATACTGAAGCAATTGGAGATGCTTTCATAGTTGCGCCCCACCAAGCCGCCGACATATTTGCCTCCTTTAACCGCACTCGTGCTGTTGCAATCGAAGATGCAGCCAGAGTTTCTTCCCGCCAAGCCGCCGACAATATCATATCCACTAACGTTGCCGATGCTGTAGCTTTCGCTGATGCTGCCAAAACTGCTTCCTAACAGACCGCCAACATAATAACCTATTCCGCTAATATCGACGGCTTCCAAACCTATATTAGCAATCACAGATCCGTCCGCTGCTTGTCCGAACAGTCCCAGATAATGATTCCCATGGATGAGAAGATTGTGTATCACATGCCTCTGGCCGTCAAAGCAACCAGAGAAAGGAGTTCCCTGGAAACCCGATGCAACATCGTTCATATCAGGGGCAATCACTGCCTTGTTGAAGACCTTGCGGCCGGGCAGGTTTGGATCAAGGTCGATCTCAGCGGTCAGGATGAAGTGCTTGTCGTAATCTTCGGGAGTCTCACCAAGAGCGATCAGGTCATCTGCTGTTGCAATTTGATACGGATCGTCTGCTGTTCCGCTGCCGCCGCTGTATTTAGCTTGTGAAGGCATAGGAAGTATACAGATTGTAATCAATATAGAGATTGTTCTCAAAATTGATGAATTTATTGATACTCTCATTTCCTATGCCTCCTCCCCCTATTTTTAAGTTAACGAATCAATACCTGCTTTCCCTAAGTTTTATAGAATTAAGTATACCAAATGAAGGTCAAGCAAGTCAAGTTGGAAGTGTAGGAAAAAGGGTTTTACGAAAGATTTGATTACGGCTAATTAACCAATCTCTAATAAACTGACTTATCTTAGTCTTCCGTTCTTTGTTCCCTGATACTATTGAAAAAGGGGGTTTGTTTTTGTTGTACGGACTCGGCGGCGTAGAGGTACATTGCGGCCG
>CAZKYP010000078.1:0-5646 GCA_964556885.1 uncultured Pirellulales bacterium
ATAACGACTTATGCAGCGACAGTCCGCCGAATTTGCAATGCTTTTTGTGACGACGTTCGTGCGCATTGTAATGGTGGGTTGCTTATAGGTGGCTCTGACGGTTATCCAACAGGCTGCACTAAAAGTGGGGTGAACTGTGCGGGAAAATGTTATAGATGCAACAGCGGAGCATCTGATAGTTTTTGTGCCAGGCAAACGGGAAGCGTATGTTTAATCCCCACCACAGGGCCGTTTACAGTGAGTTGTGGAAAAAGAGTAAAATACAACTGTGGAGGTTTGTGGGCAAACCGCTGCACATGCCCTTCGGCTGGTGGACAATTGACAAGCACAAATTGTGCGCCTGCAATTTGCTATGGTTAGGGTACGTATGAGCGTCCGATCTGGCCATCCAACCATTGGATGGCCAGGTTATTCCATTGCAAATTTATCAGTATTAATAAATTTACACCCATTTGATAAAAAATAAGGATAAGTAGATTAAATATTTAGCTTTTAATAAGAATGAGTAGGTAATTGTATAATGAAGTATAGCAATCTTTTTCTCAGAAACTATATATTGAAACACAGAAATGCAAGAATGTGGTGTGTGATTCTATTGTTCGTTTGGCTGTCTTTTTCCTCTAAAGCTTTTTCTCAAGTTGACGAACCGATATCTGCCGGGAAAGTACTGGCCAAGCTCATTGAGAGCGAAAGAGAGATCAAAGATGTACAGGCGCATTTTTCAGCAATTCTAATTGAAAATAACTTTCCTTTTTATGAATATGATTGGGGCTATGAAGGAGGTAAAGAATTCATGCGTGGAATAGAAAACGCAACACGGACGATGGAAGAGGACGATAATAAAATTTATTGTACGACGAAAACGGAGACAGCTTTTGATGGTGAGAAGACATATTACTGGCGACATGATCTCGATCACATAGAAGCTGGCTTGCCATCGCGTGGTGCTGTTGCTCCCTTGGATGGGAGTGTGTTCAAACTCGTAATTACACCAAATGTCCTACTAGGTTTCTGCGCCCATGAGAAAGGACGCCTCTCGTGTGGTGAGGCAATTGCGCAGGCAGATTCGTATTCTGTAAATCCCGAAATTGAACTGGTTGATGGACATCCGTGTTATGTTATTGAGGCATTGGGAGTAGAATATGACCCTGAGGTACCCACTTTGGCCTTTGACGTTAAAGTTTGGATAGATTATCAAAGGGATTTTAGACCTCTTAAGATAGAAAAATATTGGGGTATCGAAGGCAAGAACAGATGGAAAGTATTAAACCAACGGGTAGATAATATTAGATTAGAAAAAGTTGGTGGGATCTGGTTCCCAGTAGAAGGAATCAGTTCACACTTTACCATAAAAGAGACTAAGCTTCCAGAAGGAATGACTGATGCTGAGTTCATCGCTCTATCACCCGAAGAAAGACAGCAACAGGCGATATATGAAATTGAAAAATCGCCTCCCGCGTGTAAGGTCAAAATTGACCCTAACAGCATAGAAATTAACAAGGAAATTCCACCGGAAAAATTCACCATACAATTCCCGCATGGATGTAGGGTCTACGACGAGTTTGCTCAGATTGGCTATATTGTTGGAGCAAAAGAAGAAATAAGTTTACCAACTCTCGACGATGTTGGGGGAGGCACTGATTTGGTCAAAAATCAAAAAAATGACGGAATGGAAGTCAAGAGCGCAAATGGTGAAAGAGAGGAAAACGGATCAGAAGATAAGCTCATACAAGAAACAAATGACTCTCTAAAAGAAAATGATGTCAATCTAAAGCTCGTTTCCCGATCACGAAATACAATATATTTGATCCCCACAATTGCTGTTCTTATTGCTTTTCTGGTTGTTGTATGGTTTTGCAAGACGAGACGGAGCGTCAAATAAACAGATACTTTAAGAGACTCTTGAGAAGCAATTTGTACTGAGGTTTTACATTTTTTACGTTTAGATTTCAAATCCGAATGTCCTTTAAGTTAAAGGACTTAGGGAAAATTGTAATTTGGTTATCTGGAAACGGTGTCTGTTTGAAGGCTTCAGATTAGTGATGTAGGGAGTATAGGTAGAGATGATAGAATTCCAAAGAAATCAAGGTTTGTATCTTTTCATAATGCTATTAGTTGTTGTTTTTGTCTTTTCTATCTTATCATCTCTTTGCTACTTAAGCTTTAATCGTCAACCATGTATAGATTTTCCCGATGGTGCTGTTCACGACTATGGAGTCGTTGATGAAGGAGAAATGATTTCACATGGTTTCATGATCAAGAATGTGGGGGGCAAGCCCCTGCAAATAAAAAACGTTAAAACAGGATGCGGTTGTGCGGGTGCAAAAGCTGAAACAAATCAATTGCAACCAGGTGAGACTTCTAAGATCACTGTGTCGTATAAAGGGCGACCTACTCGACACGAGGAAGTTCTGCAAATCTGGCTCGAAACAAATGACCCTAAGAAACCAATCACCCAGTTGTTATTAAAATGTAAAATCCACTTAAAGGTATTCTGGTACCCAAAAACAGCCAGTATTTTTTGCACACAAGCCGGAGCAAGTGTAAGTCGGGAAATAAGGTTTTTGACTAACAGTACCGAAAAATTTGAATTAGGAGAGATAAGAACTTCAAGTGAAAGGATAACCGCCTGTTGGGCAAAAGATGATGAAGGTATAAAATGTATCATAGCTTTGAATCCAGACTGTCCAAAGGGAAATTGGGTTGATAGAGTCATCCTACAGATAGCAGTTGGAGCTCATAGATCTGATATTATTATTCCCGTTAACTTGATGATAAAGTGAGCCTGCTGTGTTTTTCGTTCTTTTCAGCCTGTGGCCCAGCCATGATTACCTTCCTAAAAAATACATTTTAGCCTGTGCGGTGATTCTGACGGGGGTGTCGTAATTTTGGTTTGGGCTTGTTGGTTTTGCTTCAGAGATTCATTGCTTCCTGCCGCATTAGATTAAATTTTTAAGATTTTTTATCAACAGTCTACGTATCTGTTCCGCTATGGGATATAGAGTACGGTAAGTCTGTAAATATAAACAAAGGTGGACTGATGCTTACTTATGTTTTCAGGGCCAAGAATGGTGAAGGGGCTTTAGTCAGCGGGCGGATGGCCGCCGAGCGGCGAGAAACGGTTGTAAGTGCCTTAAAACAAAAGGGTTACTATTTATTGAGTGTGGAAAAAGAAGGCAAACTGGCTGCATTTCTGCGCTCGGACGCGGGTCTTCGTGGCCGCATCAGCATACGCGACAAGGCAATCTTCACCGGTCAATTGGCAACGCTGCTAAAGGCCGGAATGCAGTTGAGCATTGCACTGAAAACCTTGTCCAGACAGACAAAAAATAAATATCTCGCATCCGTAATCCGGCAGGTCCACAGCGATATCGAGCAGTCCAGCTCTCTTTCGCAGGCCATGGCAAAGCATCCGAAGGCATTTTCCCATGTCTATACGGCAATCATCGAGGCATCGGAGCAGTCCGGCAGCCTGGTCGAATCGCTTTCGGTCATGAGCAGGCAATTGAAGATGCAGGCATCGGTGAACGCCCGGATAAAGGGGGCGATGCTCTACCCGGTTTTTCTGCTTTTTGTCAGTGCCGTGGTCGTCGGTGTGCTTACGGCGTTTGTGATACCGAAATTCATCGAATTGTTTGTCAACGCCAACCAGAAGCTGCCGCTGCCGACACAGATACTGGTCGGCTCGGTGGATTTTGTTAAAGGATTCTGGTGGGCGATTGTCTTAGCTGCGGCCGGGATTGTATCTTTCGGATTTATAGCGTTAAGACAGGAGAATATCAAACGGACCGTTCACGGATGGCTGTTGAAAATCCCGATGATAGGGACACTCAATCGGAAATTACAACTGGCTCGATTTGCACGTACGCTCGGTTCACTACTGGACGGTGGTGTCAAAATCGTGCAGGCCGTCGAAACAACTCGCGGAATTACTACAAACCAGGCGTTCGCACAGGAGATTGAAAACATCGAAGACGCTATCCTGCGAGGAACGACACTGGCAAAAAGCATCGGTGAACAGAAATATTTCAGCGAGGTTGCCGTGAACATGGTTGCAATCGGCGAGGAGACAGGGATGCTGCCGGAGATGCTGCTCGATGTGGCGGACATGTACGACCAGGATTGCGAATCGACGATAAGCTCGATGACCAATCTCCTGGGTCCCGTCATGATTGTTGTGTTAGGACTGATAATAGGTTTTGTTGTTTTGGCTATATTGCTGCCGATATTCGAAACGAGCACTATGGTCGGATAAGAAAGGAGTATGTGCTAAAAATGGCTGGACTGTTTCCAAAAAGAAAGCAGGTGAATGCTTTCACATTAATAGAGCTGCTTTTGGTGATAACGATAATCAGCGTTCTTGCGGCGGTGGTGGCGCCGCGTTTTTTCGGCCGCTCACAGGAAGCGAGAATTGCAGCCGCACAGCAAACCATTGTCGGTTCGTTCGGTACGGCGCTGGCCCTTTTCGAGCAGGATGTCGGCAGGTATCCGACCACCGATGAAGGATTGCAGGCTCTGGTGCGGAATCCGCAGGCAGTTAATTGGAGGGGGCCGTATCTGACCAGCGCGTCGGTGCCGCCGGACCCTTGGAACAATTCGTATCGCTACAGATACCCGAGCGAATTGACAAGCTCTGAGTATTTTTACGACGTAGTCTCGGCAGGGCCGGACGGCAGTTTCGGGACTGATGACGATATTACGAACCATGATATTTTTACGAGTACCGATGGTACGGCGAATCTGCGATAGATTGTTTGCTCGGCGTGCTTTTACACTTATCGAGCTTATAGTTGTAATGGTCATTATTGCTGCTATGGTGACGGTGATTATGCCGTATGCTACCAGAAGTAACGAAGCCATGAGGATCGAGCACGATTGTCTCAGTCTGGCCGAAGTTTTCAGGTATGCGGCGGACCTCGCAGCGGATACCGGCCGACCGGCGAGAGTAGTTATCAATTCCGGAAATAATAGTTACATGCTTGAGACGGCGGACCGGACGGATGGACAGAATTTTGTACCGGTTGAATACCTTGGAGGTACTGTGCATAGCTTTGATCCGAAGATTCGCATCGTGGACATGGCAGGCTTTAGGATTGATGGTGACAGTTACCAACTGGTTTTTGAGCCTTCGATGCCGTGGCCGCAGGCGAGCATTTCTATATCGGCGGCGGACCGGATTAAAACAATTACAATCAGGGGTAAACGAGTTGAAATCGAAGAGTCTTCAATCTGACCGAAATCACAGCGCCGAAGGATTCACAATGGTGGAGATTGTGGTCGCTCTTGCCCTTTTAAGTGTCACGGTAGTAGCTGTGTTCGGCGCGTTGCGAACATGTGCGCGGGGCGCCCACCATGCACGGATGCTGACCAGGTCTGTTATGCTCGCCGAAACACTGCTCACTGAGGCCAAAATTTCAGGGAGCACGGCTTACGAAACCACGGAAGGGCATGATGGTTCATATAACTGGAGGATTCAGGTAGCACCGACGCCGGTGGAAAGTCTCGGGGCGATTGTTGTGCAGGTGCAGTGGCAGGAGCAGCAGCGGCCGCAGCAGTACGAGCTTTTTTCACTCATTCAGATGGAATCTTTTACTGAAAGGCAGTAACATTCGATTTGATGCTCATAATTTAATATTCGACCATACT
>CAZKYP010000078.1:5746-8856 GCA_964556885.1 uncultured Pirellulales bacterium
GAATCAGCTATTTATTTTCTCTGATTTTTTCATCAAGCTCTTCCAGGGCAAAACCTTCGGCGCGGACGACATGCTGCTTGTCTGTAAGGATCAGCCAGGGCAGTGACCTGACGCCCCATACGATGCGGCTTTTTTCCTCATTGGCCCGAATCATCCCGGCGGGAAAGGGGATGTCGTTTTCTTTGAGCCATTCATCCAGCACTTTTTCATCGAGTTTGGTGGCTTGTACAGCGACAACGACAATATCTTTGTCTTTTAACTCGTCAACCTTTTTGGAAAGTTCTTTCAGGCAGTTTCTCGAAGGACGCTGCTGCATATCGAAAAAGCACACAAGTATACTTTTGCCGTTGAAATTAGCTTGTGCGAATTCCGTGCCGAAGTCACTTAGTGCTGGTGGTGTTTTTTCGAGCAGAGATTTTGGCTGCTCGGTTGTGACCTTGTATGTGAAATCCCTGATTTTATCAAACACCTCAGTCCCTGGTGGAAAATCAAATCTAAAAGTATCTGCATCCACCTTGATATTGGGGATGAAATTCTCTACTGTTAGTTCATCCTTTATCATTCCCCATGCGTCATCATAAGTCCTGCGGGCTTTCACAGGATACCAAACAGTAGTACCGTCCATGTCGGCCGACGAAATCTGCTCGACTTCGATTTCCTTGTCCATCTTTTTGTAGGTATACCTTTGATATTTCATTAAACACATCCCTTTATCGTGTGCCATCCAAAATATATGCTTTGTCTCTCCCGGAGGCCCTTTTATGTTAGAAAGCTCAACTACGTGGCACCATTGGCCTGCCACTGATTCAAGGCGTGGACGTATAACGGCAGTAGATTTAAGCGTTCTAAAACGAAGAATAAACCTGGGTACACCATTCGGATACTCTTCTGCGAGAGAACCTTGTACCATCATTGGTTCTAATAACATGAAATTCTTCAAATAATTCAAGCTTTCTACACCTCTTCCAGTCAAGCCAGTCTGTATTGTACCATGCTTTGTTACACCCCAGTATTCTTGTGCAATCTTACCATCGAATGCATGCTCCGTAATGTTCTCCGGCCTGTCAAATCCATCTTTAGCTGTCGAACAACGTACATGATATCGGTTTCCGTCCTCCACTCGTTCGAGATACTCATAAGCAATAGGTGAAGGTTCATTTGGATTATTTTTTGGTGGTTTGTAATCCACCAACCGATAGTAGTACGAAACACTCATCGTTTTTATGCTTCCGTAGGTGCTCTCCCACCCGGCAAGCAGGGCATCGGCATCCAGAAATGACTCTGGCGGAACGGTTTCGTCCGGTTTGAACGCAGTTTGTATTTTTGTTTCATCGTTCTGCGGGGTGTTATCTTCCGTGCTGTCGGTTTTAATGAATTCATTCATGTCAGGCAGGTGCTTATCAACAAGAGATTGCGGCTCTATAAAATCAGGTATCAGTTTGCCGCCGGATACGTGGTATTTTAATTCCTGATTTTCAAAGTCGATTATTTGTGAACCTTCCGGTAAAGCAAGCCCGAATGCTCCGAGGGCCTTGAAATCCGGTTTAAGGTCGATATCATTAAATTCAACTTCGACGCATATATTTCTTTCAGTCCCGTCGTCCATTTTGTTTGTTTTTTTAAAGCACCCGGATACTGGTATTAAGTTGTCGTCGATTTTTTTCAAGTCGATTGAGTCAATCGTTACCCACCATGTTTTTGATAATCCTGTTTCAGTAATTTTCAGTGCGTTATATCCTTTGTCGGGTGCAATCCAGAGTCTTATAAGGCTTAGTTCTGTTTTGTCCTCAAGCACATAGCATAAAGTTCCGTTTATCTGATCTTTTCCCGTAATACGAACAGAGCTGCTTCGACTAAGCATTTCGGCCAGACTACCTAAAACACCAATATAGCTTTGTAAAAAGCCGCCATAATAATAATCCCCGAGTGTCTCCGATAGGGCTTGATCATAATTTTTTCGATGAATATATCCGTGAAAATTTTCGCCATATCCGATATCTTTTGTTAAGAAAAGGAATTCTTTGCCGTTAAAAACGAACATAAACTCATCTTCATTTTTCAGGAGCTTCGCCTTAGAATCCTTAAATATTTGATTGGTTCCAAGCCATTCTGCCTGGTTACCGTTACGTCTATATATACATTCTATTTTGATAAGTTGAAATGGGTCAGGCAAGTCACTACGTGTCGAACTTATTTCTGAACTTATTCGCATTGATATTTTTTGGTTCCAATGGCAGGCTTTGTTATAACCTTCAACGAGCTCTTTTACATCAGGATAGCTTTCACCGAAGCATGTACAAGCAGATGAGAACAAAAAAAATGCAACTGACAGACCTATTGATCGCAGGTGGATGTGCTTGCTTACCATAATTAACCTCCAATAATTTGAGTCCCAAGGCTCAAAAACTCGCTTGCAGAGAGATTACTTTTCAAACCATTATTGTACAATAATAAATGGATAATACAAAGGGATTTTTACGGATAATCTTTGTAATTTGTGGGAGAAATTGGCGATTAGACGGCATTAAGGCAGGTTTTTATTTCGAGTTTGTTATTTGCATCAGGTCTTGCAGGTTTTGTTCGAGGATTTTGACCTCCGGAGGGAAATCGGCGAAGGTGATTGGAGTTTGCTCTTTTGGGTCTTTGAGCAAATCGTATGCGAAAAGCTCGTCGCTGGAGTTCGTATAAAGCTTATAGCGGGCCGAACGGACTGCAAAGCAATCCGGTATGGCCCCGCCGGTGTACTCGGCGAAGATGAATTGATTCATTTCTTCAGCTCGACCCTCGATAAGCGGTTTCAGGCTTTTGCCCTGGCAGGATTCGGGGATTGCGATTCCGAGATAATCAAGTATGGTCGGCATGATATCAACCTGGCTGACGAGCAAATCGATTCTTTTTCCCTTTGCCTGTGAGCCGGGAATGGAAGTTGCCATCGGGATGTGTATCAGCTCTTCGTAGACGCCGTGGTGGCTCGTGTGCCCGTGCTCGTAAAACTGCTCGCCGTGGTCGGCCAGGATAATCACGATGGAATTATCCAATAATTTCATGTCACTGAGAACCTTCAGCATTTCCGATAAATCTTCATCGGTTTGTTTTACCTCGCCGTCGTA
>CAZKYP010000078.1:8956-14317 GCA_964556885.1 uncultured Pirellulales bacterium
CGCAGGCTGCTGATAGTTATAAGAATTACGTTATGTTGCGGCTTGTTGTTCGCGTTTGCATTGTGCATGGCGGCGCCGACGATTATAAGAAAGGCCGCAATACTTCGATTAATTATAGCTGACTTCATCTGTTTGACGGGCATTTATGAACCGGGCTTCGATTCCTGTTTTTCTTTGTATTTGAGAATCATTTTTTCTGCTTCACGCCCAGCATTTGTTGTCGGGAATTTCTGCACCAGTTCGTTCAGTATCTCGTACGCGCCGGGGTAATTCTGACGTGCCATAAGGTCCGTCGCCTGTGAAAGCAGGATAGGGGCAACCATCGGGTCGTCGCCGTATAGTTCGAGCAGCTCGTGTTCGATTGCCGCTACTCTGGCCTTTTGGTCACGCGTGCGACGAAGCGCCCACCACTTGATGTACATCATCTTTGGTTTATAGTCCCGGCATCGTTTGTCATTCAATGCATTATCTATGTCGGCTAAAATCTGCTCGGTGTTGTTGGTTCTGGAAAGCGAATAATAATAAAACCATATTGCCTTGCCCGCCTGTTTATGGTTGGGGTGGGTTTCGAATATCTTTTTGGCCTGGCCGGCGGCGAGGGCGTAGTTTTTGGAGTCCAGCCACAACTGTTCGAGGTCGAATTGCAGGGAAATCGAAGTATCAATGTCCTTGTTTTTGATAATATCAACAGCCCTTTCGAGGCAGCCGGCGGCGATGTGTGGCTGTGTTGTGCCGCATCGCTCTGCGGCGGACCGGTAAAAATCGAGCTGCGAAAATGAGATGTTTCGTATTTTTGCGGATTCCATTTTTAAGCTCATGGCCTGGAACGGAAGACCGAAATGCAGCAGACACGAATCCGAGAACATATCAAGCTCGTCCGCTCTTCGCATCCACAGGGGCAGGACGTCGATATTGATTGCCCTGTCGGCCGATGTGTGCAGCAGTGGCAGCACGAGAACATAGTCGTGCGTTCCTGCAAAATCGGGAGCGGCGATTGAAAGTGCCTGCCCGGCCTTTGCTATGTCGCTTATGAGAATTCTCAGTTTGAGATTGTAGTATTGTGCAAGGAATGTTTTGTCCTCGTTCGAGATATTTTCAGTTTGTATCGGTGCAGAAAATGTTTTGATCGAAGATTCGTAAAAATTTTTGGCTGGAGCGACCGATAGTTGAGATTTTTTGGCTGCTGTGTTATTTCCGCTGAAAAGCTCACCGGTGGTTGAAAGCATTTGCTTGTTCGTTGCTGCCCTAAGCTGCTGGGCCATCTGTTTAGCCAGGAATTCGGCGGCACTTAATTTGGATTTAAAGGCAAGAAAACACGCGTCGGAGCCGTATTTATGCTCTAATTGTGCGAAAATAGTATTGCCTGTGGACAATGCCTTCGGGTCATCCTGATTTTTAAGGGCCTGGTAAAATGTTTCTGTGTCTGTTTGCGATGCAAATAGACCGATATTTGCAGAAATAGAAATCATCAACAATATACATAAGAATCTGAAATTCCAAATCAAACTACTTGTTCTCATTTTGTAACCTGCCTTTTAAGAGTTTGCAGACCTTCGTTAACGGCCTTTGCCAATTCGGATATATGAGATTCGTCCGGGTATGGTTGCAGGCCGCTGAGCACCCTCATCGCTTCGTTGTAGTCGGCCTGCTCACCTGCGATTATCGCATATTGAATCCTGGCATATTCACGAATACAATCAATTGTTTTTCGATTTGATGAAAATGAATTATTGTCGGAAAATACCTGCCTTAGCGTGTCCATGGCTTTTTCCTTTTCATCGAGCGCATCTAAAAGAGAAGCGTATTGATAACTGAGCACAATCCCAGCGTATGTATTTTGATACTTTTCGCAAAGCGACTCGAACTTTTCACGGATTTGCTGTGACGACGTTTCGGTCTTTGCATCTTTTAGATAAGCGATTGTCAGGGCCGGTGCATCAAAGCCGCCGTCTGGAAATTCGATATCCGAAGATATACTTCTGAGGAATTTCACACATTCTTTTTCCATCTCGATGATGCCGGTGCGGTAATAGTTCGGGTAGTCACGGATAATCGTATCGACTGTTTGTTCGTATTTGTCGAAATCCGACTTTCGCAGGTATAACTGTGCGAGTCTATCGCCGGCCAGAGGCATATACCGGTCTGATGTGTTTTTCATCTCATCGAGCAGGCGATTGTACTCGGTGATAGCTGCATCGAGATTTTGCTGCTGCTCGTAAATCTCGGCCCTGGCGAACATGACCGAGCCAAGCAGTTTTGTGTGAGCTGTCTTTTCGGTGGGTTCCTTTTCGTTATGCAAAATCTCTTGCAGCAGAACGGCCGCTTTGCCGAAGGCATCGAGCGCTGTTGCGTTGTTGCCTTTAAGCCGCGATATTTGACCGGTCATATTCAGGCTGTATGCCCGAATTGATTCGGGACACTTGGAGTCATTTGAGATGCGCGAAAATTCGGCTTTCGCCTCTTCGAACATACCGGAGGAAAAAAAGAGCATCCCTGCTCTATAACTGATCCTGTAGATAAGGACACCATCCGTGCAGTCAGGTAGTACTTTTTTTAGATTCGCAACAGCCGATTCGGTCTGGGCCGGCGTAACGGGGCCGGACAGCTTGTATGTTTCGATTAGTGCTTTTGCTGCGGCTTCATTGTCGGCGATGCATGTGTTGCCTGCAAATACTATGACGATTATAAACAGTATAAAATACCGTATGAGATTATAATTGCCGTTCTTTCGGGTATCCATTTCTGGTCCTCATGGAGTTGAAGGTTCTAACTTCGATTTGGCTGGACTGCCCAATGTCATTTTTTGAGTCCGTCGGCTCGTTTGTTTGGGAAATTTGCAACCACCGACCGGTGATTGAGCCCGTGCTTTGGTCCAATATGGCCTCCCACGAGTTTTCCCAGCAGCCGCCTCGAAGGGGCAGGTCGTATGTGACGCTGTCAAACTGGCCCATGCCGAAAGTATATTCCCACTGCCAGCCGTTGAATATCGTAAGGGGCAGGCTCTGTTCGTGGTAACGGGCTGTATGTACAGCCAGCAGTCTCGCCAGATCGTCCGGGCAGGTCTCTGTTTTTGTATGGCTGACAGTTGATGGCAACTGGCATGAGTAGGAGCAGTCCTTCTTTGTCCGGCAGGAATTGTTGATGACCGGGCCGATTTTTGCGGCCGGGACCCATATACTGATTTGTTCGACCTCAATAGGTTCGATGATAAAGGTCTCGATGGGCGGCAACCTGTAGTCTTCGGCTAAAGCGATTGCGGTTAATATGATTAATATGATCAGGCCCGATTTTATAATCTTATATTCCATTGTCACCTCCTAATGTGTCGAGAACGCACCCTGTTTTTTTGCTCTTTTCATACAAATATTACTGACGATAATGGTAATCGGCAGGAGGACCGCCGCAAACAGCAGTAATGCCAGCAAATGCGGATATATCTGCCGGACCGATGCCCCGGTCAGGAGGCATTGGCGCATTGCTTCGAGCGAATGTGTCAATGGCAGGCATTTTGCCGTTATTTCCAGCCATCTCGGAAAAACCGAGATTGGAAACATCGTCCCTGCCAGCAGGCTCGATGCGTTCGAGAAAATCCAGTTGATGGGATCGCCTTTTTTGATAAGCACGAGAATACTGCACGAAATCATGCCGAGCATCAGAAATATCGGTATGGTCAAGATCAGGGTGACCACCGCACCCAGCCAGTTGGCATCCGGGAACCTTGCCCCGAAAAGGACTATTCCGATAAGAAAATAGAATGCCACCCGGATGGTCTCGAAGATAAACGGCCACAGGGACGAACAGAGCAGAAGCCATTTGTACCCGGTCGGTGTGGCGCACATAGCTTCGAGGACTCCCAGGTTCATAGTCTGCCTGATGTCGTTTGTTATGGTGACGAGCCCGGCCTTTAGATAACTCGCCACGGCCAGACCTATCAGGGCGAATGAAAAATAGTCGGCTCCGTATGCCTTGAGCAGAGACGAACCGCCGGTCTGGCCCAGCATTTTACCAATGAAGTATATGATTGCGACGTTAAAGAAGATTTGAGTGAACTGGAATACGAACTGGAATTTGTAGCTTATGGCGATTGCCATGTCCTTTCGGACGAATCCAAGGGCTTTTGCCAGCCGGTCTGTAGAATTACTGAGCGACCTGACTGATATGTTTTCACAACTGCTTAGTGTATTCGATATTTTCATGTTCAACTTTTGGGATTCTTTCTATTTGGGATTGGATTTGGTTTTCATTACGATATTTGAAATCGTCAGCGTTTCCGAAAAATGTCACCCGGCCCTTGTCAATCACAAGAACTTTGTCACAAATTTGTTCAATCTCCTCGAATCGGTGCGTGCTCCAGATGGCAGCACGGTCATTCCCGCCGAGAATATACTCTCTGATAAGGAACTTGGCTCTTTGTGCCGAGTCCACGTCCAGGCTGTTGGTGACTTCATCGAGCAGTAAAACACCTGGCTGATGGATCAGTGCTCTTGCGAGGGCGAATTTTTTCCGCGTGCCGGTCGAATAATCGCGGAACAACTGGTTGGATTTTTCCTCTAAGTTGAAAAGAGTTATTAATTTAGTAATCCTTTTGCGAGCCTTAGGCATATTTATTCCATAAAGACCGGCAAAGAATTCGAGGTTCTGTCTGCCGGTAAGTCGCCAGAAAAAGCTTCGCTCGTCGCTTGAGACATATCCTATATTTGTCCTTAGGTATGGTTCGCCGTTTAATTCATGTCCGCACAATTTTATCCGGCCACCATCTGCTTCAAGTAAATTGGCGAGAATTCTCAGCAGAGTGGTCTTGCCGGCTCCGTTTGGGCCGACGACACCGAGGATTTGTCCGGAGTCGACGCAGAAGCTGACATCCTTTAGTGCGCAAACCGTTTGTCCGGCGGCGAATGGAGCAAAGACCATTTTATGCAGAGGCCGCTCTATATCGAAGTGTTTTTCTATATTGTTGGCTTCTATGACAGGAGTCATTTTGCACCTTTTTTATTCGGTCATATTTTTGATGCGTTGCAGATACGACTTTGCCTGAGCCGCATAGCTGCTTTCGGGATAGTCTTTTATCAAGAGATTAAATGCTTCCGTTGCCTCTTGATAGTTACCTTGTAGCATAAGGCAGTAACCCATTATGAAATTCGCCTCTGGCGTCTGTTTTGACTGCGGATATTCGATTATTAGCTTAAGAAACGTATCTATTGCCGCATCAGGATTGCCCATGTACACATAGACCTGACCTTTGAGTAAAGTCGCTTTTATGGTCAGTGTTCTTTCAGTAGCTTTGTTGTTTTTTATAAAGTTGTCTATTGTTTCAATAACCTTGCTGTACTGTCCGTCATTGAACAGGCATTCATACAACTT
>CAZKYP010000079.1:0-12104 GCA_964556885.1 uncultured Pirellulales bacterium
CCTCTGCTTTATGGCGTTCAGTGATGTCGGTCAGTAATGAAATACTGCCCTTGTATTTTCCTTCTTCGTCGAAGATTGCCTGTGGCGAGATACGTAAATAAATCCTGCGGCCGTCTTTGGTTGTATTCATAACCTCATACGGATGAGCTGTTCCCTTTTTCCGGAGGTGGAGTTGTTCTTCGATTATTTTCTGGGCCTGCGGATCGTAAAATTCCGACCAGTGTTTTCCGATCATCTGTTCCGGCTTGCACCCGAATATTTCGGCCGCCCTTTTGTTAACATAGATTTTAATACCGTTTTCGTCTATATGTGTCAGCCCATCACTTATTTTTTCAGTCAGCATCCGGTAATGCTTTTCAGATTCCCTGAGAGCTGTTTCCGCTTTTTTCCGGTCTGTTATATCTTCTCCGGAGCTTAGAATGGCGTGCATATGTCCTTTTCGGTCTTTTAATATAGTGTTGTGCCAGGACATAAGCCGCTCCCGGCCGTCTTTGGTTAGAATCGGATTTTCGCAGGTTTCACGAGTTTCAGGCTCTTGTCTCCAGAGTTTATTGAAGACTTCTTTAATTTCCTCACTTTTCGATTTTGGCACAAAATAATTAAGCCATTTTTTTCCGAGTATTTCCTCTTCTTTGTATCCTAACAGATCACAACCTTTCTTGTTTATCATTCCGACTCTGTATTCCGAATCAATAGCTACCATCATAACGCCGGCAACATCCAGGTAATTCTGCGCCCTTTCTTTTTCTTTTATTATTGTTTGCTCGGCTTTTATGTACTTGGTAATGTCCTTACATACGCCGCGATAGCCTTTTAAATCACCATTTTTGTTTAGGATGGGGACGGCATTCACCATAAGGTGTCGTTCCGTGCCGTTTCTGTGACGACAGCATACTTCCAGGTCCGTTATATTTTTTTTCTTTTGAAATAAATCTTTTAGAATGGAACCGAACCGGTCAGCCTCTTGGGGCTGCATAAAATCAGAATATGTTTTACCGATAATTACTGATGCTGGATAACCAAGAATTTTCTGTGTTCCGTCCGAGCAGTATGTGAAAACAATCTTTTCATCAAATTCCCATATAATATCTCCAACGTTGTAAGCTATATCCTTAAAACGTTCCTCGCTGTATTGAAGTGCCTGTTCGGCCTTTTTTCGATCTGTAATATCCCTCAGGATATGAACAATTTTTTCAATATTCCTGTTGTTATCCAGGATAGGATCGGCAGAGACTTCTACCCAGGTATCTTTATCGGAAAAGTATAATTCGGCTTGTTCGTGTTTCTTGCTATAGATTGATTTATTGAATGGGCAGTCTTCCGGGGGGCTGTCAGTTCCATGGACTACTTGCCAGCATGTTTTTCCGATTATCTCCTCGATTGGCTTTCCAAGAAAATGCGATGTGGAAAGATTGGCCTGGATAATCTTGAATTGCCCGTTAATGAGCATGATTGAATCTTTTGTTGCGTCGAAGGTTTTTTCCCACTCGCGCCAGGCTTTATCAAGATCATCACTTGAGTCGTCCTGCTCAGACAATTCCCTCCTGATATACTCCATGTCCTGCATTTTTTCCTGCATAATCTCACCATCGAAAGCAGGTTTATTTGTTTCAAATTACGAACGACGCATGGTTCTACTCTTTCCATAATGAAAACCGTTCGGATGATAAACACAGCTACAGGTGCCAGGAAGATAGTTTTTAGTTGTCATCGCATTTTTTATTACAATTATTGTGTCCGCTCGACCTTAAAAGTCAAGATTTTTCCGAGTTTAACAGCAGAATTCGAACTATTAGGATATTAATTTAATACAAGTTCTTCTTTAACAAGAGTTTGCGAAGAGTCTCATGTGGTATGAATATAGGTTGCAAATCTACAGGATTTGGCGATAAAATTTTTGTTGATGTATAAACTATTCTTTGTTTCGATTGATTATATGGATGAATGATGAATAGCGAGCCGGATTTTATTCGACTGAAAATTCCTTCTTGCGCATATTCATCTGGGCTTTCAATCTTGCGATAATGGATGAATGCATTTGCGAGACGCGTGATTCGGACAAATCAAGCGTTGCACCAATTTCCTTCATCGTCATTTCTTCGTAATAATACAGGACAATGATTAATCGTTCGGCTCGCGTCAATCCCTTGGTAAGTAAACTCTTCAAATCTCGCTTTTGTGCCTCGATAACGGGATTTTTGCTTCTTTCGTCTTTAATTATATCGATTTCACGTACGTCTTTTTCGCCGTCGCCGTCGTTGTATTTTGTGCTGAGTGATACCAGACTTACCGCGGTGGCATCCTTTTGTATCCTGTCAAACTCTTCCATATCCATTTCCATTTCTTCGGCGATTTCCTTCTCGGTTGGTTTACGGCCGAGGTTTGTTTCCAGCGAGTGAGTTGCCTTTGACAGTTGGTGGGCGCGGGCGCGTACAAGTCTGGGGACCCAGTCCATGCTTCGAAGCTCGTCAAGAATTGAGCCTCTTATTCGGGGCGAGCAGTATGTTTCGAATTTTACCCCTCGTGCCGGATCGAACGCATCTATCGCATCCATCAGCCCGAAGATGCCGGCACTTATGAGGTCGTCCAGTTCGACTTTGTCAGGTAATTTGCTATGCAGCCGCTCGGCACAATATCTTACAAGCCCCCTGTAATGCTCCATCAGAATATTTCGACTGGAGTTATCATGATTTTTATGAAAATTCTCCCATATCTCTTCGATATTATATTCTTGTTTGGTTTTCACTGGGTTCCTCCCTGAAAAAGACTCCACATTTTTCGAAGACATCTATGATCCCGTAATATCTGGCAGAGCCTTCATTTATGAATTCAACGAACAACGCCACCTTTCCATGTTTGCCTACGATCCTTTACTGCATATTCAAGATAGTCATCTTATGTCTATTATCGGCCGTTCCATCGAGGACTTTAGGAGAACTTATATAAACATTCCTGAAAGAAATCTCTAATCGTTGTAATTCAGTATCGGACATTCTTATCGGTCTTTCCCATAGTTATTTGATGGAATATAACAATCAATAGCCGCTTTCAATATTCTCCTGCCGATGTTTAATTAATTCGGCTGCTACTCTCTGGTTTAGTGAGTTTTCAAGTATCTTTTTTATCTGCAAGTCGAGATATTCATCTTTATTTGATTTAAAAAGCTCCATGCTGTGTTCATCGATTATAGGCTTGGCCTGGAAACTGCATCCGGTTCCGAATTTGATATTGTCGGTATCTTGCAGGAGCAGCCGCTCGTTTTTGATATATTCGGCGACCGCATTGCTCAATAATGCAGAGAATTCCTTTACTTCCAGCTCTTTAGGAATAAAGTTGAGGTTATGGACATTAATTATATTTTGGGTGAGAATCTTCTGGCGGGCCTGCGTAAATTCGATAATTCTGACAAGTATTTCAGTAATGTTATCCGTAATCAACGATGTTAGGTTCATATACGATTTTTCCCCTCAGTATTCAATCGGAATATAATGGCTTTATAACCGTGGAGCTTATGGATGGAGATAGAAACTCAGAAAAGGGATAAAATAACACCTTGAAAGACGAAACTGAATTTCTCATCCTTGATCCTTTCGTTCCTTCCTTCGTTTATTATAGTCTGGCAAAACTGTTACGAATGAAGACGGTCTGCGTTAACCTTTTTTATCAGGAACCAAATTGCCTGTCGTTCTCAGTCGATAATTCGATATCTTTTCTACATAAAATCGTTCTTATTTCGGATAGTGTTTTCGTTTTTCTAAGTCGAAGTATTTCTGATAGCCTTTCAAACACCGATTCATCGTATAATCTATGGCCTCCGTCGGTCCGTTCAGACTCACTGATAAGCCCCATTGTGGTATAATTATGAATTGTCTGACGTGAAAAAGGTGTTGTAGCTACCAGTTCGCCGATTCGATACCGCTTAGCAGGTATATGCAGGGACTCGTTATTTACTATCGATTGCATATAAAAAGCACCTTCAAAAGTTGTTTTTACTGGATTCCATATTCATAAAAGCCCACACATCGAAAAAATACCAATAATTTGCTCATGAAAGCAATTAAACATTTACTTGTGAGCTATTAGCAAATATCCGTTTTTCTATAACAATATCAGCTCATCTTTTTTCATTTGATTGCTCATAAAGTATATCAATGTAAAACGACTTTTACATTTTATAAAATGTAAAGTACATTTTTGTGTGTGTCAACTTTTTTCCTTGTTTTTTTTGTAATTTCTATAATTTTTATCCTCTTCTTCTATCCATGAATTTGGATTCTTTGTGCCGCATCGTTGATGGTCCTATAACAATATCTTGTCAAATTACATTTTGTTTAATTGTTTATAATTTTTGCGGCTTAGATTCTAAATTCGTTCCTATTTGCTAAATGTGACCTTGATATGAAATCTGTCGATTATCACTATCTTTGTTTTTGACGGAACCGACTACCTGCATGTGTTTTATCTACCCCTTTTAAGTCTATTCATTAAGGCTGTAATGAAATTGATTTATTTTTGGAGTTAGAAAAGGCTTTTTGCGAAACACATCATCAAAAATATCCGATACATTGAAATACAATAACAGGGTAAATACGTAAACTTATAGAATATTATATGACTTAGTCGTTTTAACTATGGACCGAACAGATATTATCTCGGGCGGAGCATTAAGCAGATACGGGAAAGATACTTCCCTGCTTGAGCAAATCACTCCTTTGGCGCGTCAAATAAACTGTCTTGATATCGACCGCATCGCCGATGTCTGTGTTGATCACATCCCCAAAATTGTCAATGTGAGGTTTGCCTCCCTGTATATACTGGACGAATCGAGCAATATTCTTCATTTACATAAGCACAATCACCCGTTTCTGATAAACAGAATTGTTTCTTTGAATCAGAAGCCCATGTCTCTTATGGTTATGGCGGTGAGAAGCAAAGAGCTTATGCTTGTTCGTGATATAGATACACATAAAAAGCCTATAATAAGAAAATCACAGAGAGCGTTTTCGGATAATTATCAAACGAAAAACTGTGCAATAGTGCCTCTTGTCTGCCAGGATCGGGTAGTAGGTGTTCTAAATCTGGCCGACAAGATAAATGCAGACCACTTCAATTCGGATGATATCGCACTGATAGAGCTTTTCAGCCAGTTGGTAGGTGCGTCGATAGGTAATATAAAACTGTTCGAGAAGATGCAGCGTCAGGCCACAACAGATGGTCTGACCGGCCTTGTTAATCATAAAACCTTTTATGAAATTCTTGAGAAGGAGCTTTGGCGTTCCCGCAGATACGGCGGGCGAATATCTCTTATTATGATAGATGTCGATAACCTCAAGAAGATAAATGATGCTTATGGCCATCGGGCCGGCGACAAGGTTATTAAGGAAGTCAGCAGGAGAATAAAGGAATGTATCCGCCAGATTGATACGGCGGCAAGATACGGTGGCGACGAATTTGCAGTGATTTTGCTTAACAGTTTGCTTGACGATGCAGCAGTTGTCGCGCAGCGTATGGTAGATGCTGTTGCCAACTCTCCTGCATCCTGGAACAAGGAGCAAATACAACTGTCTATCAGCGTTGGTTTGGGTCAATATGATTCGGATTCAACGCCGGAGGATATCACAAGCCGGTCGGATCAGGCGCTTTATTTTGCCAAACAGGCCGGAAAGAATACCATTAGAATCTTCCAGCCCACTGAAAGCAATTCCTGAATTTGTTAAAAACTGCCAAATTTAGAAAAGATTTGGCGGATGAAGTGAAATACAAATAGTAAAAGCCGCTTTTCCCTTATAGAAGAAAGCGGCGTTTTTTTCTATAAAAGCCGATTCTGTGATTATTCGGCCTTGGGTGCTTCGGAGGAAGCTTCGGTTGCGCCTTCTTTACCTGGAATGTCCTCTCCCTTTTTACCGGCGTGAGTCTTGCGGTGGGCGACTTTAGGAAGTCCCAATACTGAATTACCCTCAGACCAGCGTTCTTCGTCTTTGAGCTGCTCGATACGTTCGGCCCTGGTTAGAACATTTCGGTGTCTGGTCAATGCATCTTTGATTTTTAATGAACGATCAACTGACATTAAACATTTCTCCTGTAACTGTATTATTCTTCTACTTTTTTTCCGTAAGCGTCGTCGAAATAATGACTAGCAAAGGTCTCACAATTCGGGGGCGCCTTATATTTTGCTCCTACCTGGATAATCTTCTGCAAGACTGCATACCCATCAGTACCCGGCCTTCCGGGATTATCATATTTATTTATTGTTTGCAAAAAATAAACACCATTTTCCATTACTATTTCAGTTTCGATACCGTACTTTCGAAAATGTTCCTGTACAGGCGCCAAATCCAAATGGCGATTATACTGTGCCAGAACAATCACGTTATTACCGGTAGATTTCGCCGGCTCGACCGGTTTGCTTTCCGACGATAAGCCTTTTTCAATCGTCGAAGGCTTCACATTCGATACCGGGTCTCGTTCGGCCGGGCCTGCCAAGTCCGTCTGTAATGTACCTCTGTTCAATTCCTTTGTTACCTGAAGCTCGGTCGGCTGAAAAAACTGGCCGATTCGAAAAGCAGCTAATATTAATAATAGTAAACCCAACAGCAACGCAATTACTATTTGATACGGTATCGAGAACTCTATTCTGCCGGCGTTAACCTGAATAATTCTCGGTTTCTTCCATAACAGTGTTGTGGTTCTGGATTTTTCTGCAGCAGGTTTAAGTTCTACAGACCCTGCAGCCTCGTTTTCTTCAGTTTTTTTCGGGTGAATCGGCTCGACAGCTTTTCCGTACGCGGACTTCGTCCGGGCTTTACTCATCACCTCATACAGAGCCTTTTTCCCTCGATACCGTGCCATAATCCAATCTAACTAATTTCGCAAATCCATTCTATTAAATATTAATATATCGGCACGAGTCAAAAGAACAAATCAATGATGCCTATTCAAAATTTATATACTTTTACATTATTTCCTTCTTTATTTCAACAGGAATCTTTTACAGGAAGCATTTGTTTGAAATTTTCTGACTTTTTTACATATTTTTCTATGAAATCGGAAATATAGCAGTATCCGGCTTGCGGGATTTAGTACTATTCCGCCTGTTGCTCAAAAGCGAGGCTGATTTGTTGACAGGTGGCTTATAAAAGGATAACATACCAGCTTTTAATATTTTGGAGCATGAGAAATGACTGATGTAACATTGATTACCGGTGATGGGATTGGGCCGGAGATTGCGGAGGCCACCCGCAGATGTATCGATGCCACAGGGGCTGAAATCAAGTGGAAAATGGCCGAAGCGGGTCTCGATGTGATGAAGCGGCTCGGAACCCCCCTGCCGGATGCCACAGTAGAATCGATAAAAAAGACGAAAGTTGCCTTAAAAGCACCTATCACAACACCGGTTGGGACCGGTTTTAGGAGCATAAATGTACACCTTCGCCAGTCGCTGGAGCTGTACGCCTGCCTTAGACCGTGCAAGAGCTATAAGGGTGTTCGAAGCAGGTATAGCGATATCGACCTGGTGATTGTACGTGAAAATACCGAGGATCTCTATGCAGGTATCGAATTTCAGAAGGGTCAGGACGATACAGAAGAGCTTATTAACTGGATAAACGAGCATAGCAGCAGGAAAATCGGCTTCGATGCCGGAATCAGCATAAAGCCAATATCCGTCAAGGGCACGGAGCGAATAGTCAGCTTTGCGTTCGATTATGCCCGTAAAATGGGTCGAAAGAAGGTAACCAGCGTCCATAAGGCCAATATTATGAAATTCTCCGATGGGCTCTGGCTTGAGGTCAGTCGCGAGGTTGCAAAGAAATATTCGGATATCGAATTCGAGGACCGCATCGTAGATAATATGTGCATGCAGTTGATTCAAAAGCCCGAGCTTTACGATGTGCTTGTCCTGCCGAACCTCTACGGAGATATCCTTAGCGATTTGTGTGCCGGCCTTGTTGGCGGGCTGGGTGTGGCGCCCGGTGCAAATATCGGCGAAAAAGGGGCGATTTTCGAGGCTACTCACGGCAGTGCGCCGAAATACAAAGGCCAGAACAAGGTCAATCCGACAGCCCTGATACTCAGCGGCGTCTTGATGTTAAGACATATCGGTAAGATAGCCGAGGCGGAAAAGCTCGAAAACGCAGTTGCGGCTGTTATAGCTGAGGGTAAAGACGTAACTTACGATATGAAGCCTGACCGAGACGACCCCACCGCCGTCGGAACGAGCCAGATGGCCGACGCCATCATTGAGAAGATAAAAGCTTCATAGTAATATATTCCGGTCTTTTCGAGATGTAGCTAATATTATGAGCTACGAACAAAGCTACCTAAAAGTGATTTCAGGTCAAAGAAAAGGCCCTTGGGGGGTAGTGTTCCGGTTTTTTCTGGGGATTGCTGCAATCGGATACTCGATTATCATCCGAATCCGGAATTTTTTGTATGACAAAGGTTACCTCAAAGCTCATCGAGTTGATGCGGCTGTAATCAGCATTGGCAATATAACTGTCGGTGGAACGGGCAAAACGCCGCTTGTTATCCGGCTGTGCAAACAAATTCAGGATTTTAAATCTCAAATTTCAAATTGCAATTGTGCAGTTCTGACCCGTGGTTACAAATCGCAAACTCAGCAACAAGCAACGAGAATGGATGAAGTTGCGATTCTAACAGAAAGTTGTCCGGAGGCAAAAGTGGTTGTAAATCCGGATCGCGTCGCTGGGGCTGCCGAAGCGATCAATAAATTCAGCGCCAAAGTATTGATTATGGACGACGGATTTCAACATCGAAGGCTCGCAAGAGACCTTGATATTGTGGCAATCGATGCAATGCGGCCTTTTGGTTATGAGAAGGTGTTCCCCGCAGGGCTTTTACGAGAGCCTCTCACGTCACTTAAACGGGCTGATGCCGTTATTATTACCCGATGCGACCAGGTTTCCAACGATGAATTAAAACTGATTGAGAACAAACTCATTTCAATTAGTCCGAAAATGATTCTTGTTAGGTCAATACATGCACCAGTCGATGTACAAACAATATACGAAAGACGAATGGGTGTTGAGCAGTTGAAAGGCAAAAAGGTCTTTGCCTTTTGCGGGATAGGTAATCCGGATGCTTTTTTAGACACTATCAGGCGTTTGGGGGCGCAATTAGTCGGCTCGAAGGTATATAACGACCATTATCATTATACGGATAATTGCATTGTCGATATTCACAGGCGCGCGGAAAATCTCAAAGTGGATATGATACTGACTACGAAGAAGGACTGGACGAAGATGATCTCAAATTTGAAATCTCAGATTTCAGATTCTAAGTGGACATTGCCGTTTGCATATCTGGAAATTGAGATAAAATTCCTGTCCGGTGAGGATAAATTAACACACTTGATTGAAAAGACACTCGCAGGTACAATCTCAAAATAGTAATTAAAGGCTGAATTGCATCATTGTACTGAGTGGCACTTATTTTTTATGTATGAAAAACTGCTTAAAACTGTGACAGAGTTAGGCTCACCCGGAGTTTTGGTCGTAGGTGATTTCATGCTCGATATCTATGTCTACGGCGACGCCCTTAGAATCAGCCCTGAGGCGCCTGTGCCTGTGCTTAAGGTCACAAAGACTGAATATCGCTGCGGCGGGGCCGGCTCCGTGGCAGCCGATGTAGCCGCACTGGGAGCGAAGGCATATTGTCTTGGTGTTATAGGAAACGATAAAAACAGCGATATTCTCAAAAGTAAACTTTCAGAAATCGGGGCCGATATTTCCGGTTTCTTTGAAGTGGCTGACCGCCCTACTATCAGCAAGCAAAGGCTCATAGGTCTTGCCCAGCACCGCCATCAGCAGCAGTTATTCAGAATGGATGAGGAATCTACAGAGCCTCTTACTGAGCGGCAGTATGAAATGATTTTACAGGCGTATGAAAAAAAGCTGCCGGACATTGATATTGTTTGCCTGCAGGATTATAACAAGGGCTTGCTCGACAATTCACTATGCAGGCGGATGATTCAATCCACTGCAAAATTAAATAAAAAAATACTGGTTGATCCTTCCCCGACGATTGATTATTCGAAATATACAGGGGCCACAGTAATAACTCCGAACAGGCAGGAGGCGTCTTTAGCGGTTGATTTCGAGATAAAAGATGAGAAATCCGCATCCGAAGCCGCGGACCGGCTGTTAAATGAATTGAATCTTGAGGCGATTGTAATCACGCTGGATAAGGAAGGTGCGTATCTCAAGACAAAGGATATAAGTCGAATCATACCGACCCGGCCCCGCAGTGTTTACGATGTTACTGGAGCGGGTGATATGGTGCTTGCAGTGCTGGCCACGGTTCTGGCTTCTGGTGGTGATTATGAAACCGCCGTGAATTTATCCAATATTGCGGGCGGGATTGAAGTGGAGAAATTCGGCACGGCAACGGTATCGAAGGAAGAAATAGTCGCAGAGATTGTCAGCCAGAATCGTATTAATACCGGCAAGGTACGTCAGATTGATTCGCTAACAACCGAGCTGTCTTGGCACCGGCGAGATAACAGGACAGTTGTTTTTACAAACGGTTGTTTCGACGTGCTGCACAGAGGCCATATCGAGTACCTGAAGTTCTGCAAGTCGTTAGGTGACATTGTTGTAGTTGGACTCAATAGTGACAGTTCGGTTAAGGTTATCAAGGGACCTGAGCGGCCGATTAATAATCAGAACGCCCGGGCCGCAGTACTTTCCGCTCTCGAGATGGTCGATTATATTGTGATATTCAATGAGCCGGATCCCTTGGAACTGATAAAACAAGTCAGGCCCGATGTATTAGTCAAGGGACAGGACTGGGAGAAGAAAGGTGTCATCGGGCGGGAATTTGTCGAATCTTACGGCGGCAGGGTCGTCCTTGCACCAATCGTCGAAGGTGAAAGCTCGACGGCAACGATTGAGAAAATGAAATCGCTGAAAGCAAAATCCAAATGAAAGAAGATGTAAAAAAGCAGATAACGCAGACTATCGAAACGCATAAAAAACTGCTTGCTGAGTTCGAAAAGGAAGGCATTGAAAAAATCGCCGCAATTTCTCAAACGATAACGAAGGCATTGAAGCGAAAAGGCACTGTCTATATCTTCGGCAACGGCGGCTCAGCGGCGGACGCCCAGCATATAGCCGGGGAGTTTGTCGGCAGATTCGCAAGAGAACGAAAGGCCCTGGCCGCGGTGGCCTTGTCGACTGATACTTCCGTAATCACATCTATAGCCAATGATTACACCTTTGAAAACATCTTTGCCCGCCAGGTCGAAGCCCTTGTTCGAAAAGGTGACGTTCTTTGGGCGTTTTCCACCAGTGGTACCTCGGCGAATGTTATCGCTGCTGTAAAGCTGGGCAAAAAATTAGGTGCGAAGATCATTGCTTTTACGGGCAGGCCGAACAGCAATCTCGAACAGCTTGCGGATATTTGTTTTTGTACCGGAGGGGAATTAACCGAGCGCAGCCAGGAGATCCATCAGCTTGCCTATCATATTATCTGTGACCTTGTGGAACAAAACTTTGTAAGCAGTTAAGTCAGAATGGATTCGAAAATAATATGTCGAACAAAGCCGTATTTTTGGACCGTGACGACACCCTTATCGAGGACCCGGGTTATATCAGCAGCCCCGAACAGATCAAGTTGCTCGATGGCGTCCCCGATGCGCTTATCGAGTTAAAGGACCTCGGTTATAAGCTTGTAGTCATTACCAACCAATCGGGCGTCGCCCGGGGAATTGTTACCGAAAAAGTACTCGGAGAAATTCACCACCGTCTCAGTCAACTATTGACTGAAAAAGGTGCCTCGCTGGATCAAATTTATTACTGCCCTTTCCATCCTGACGGTGTTGTCCAAAAATACCGCAGGGAAAGCGACGACAGAAAGCCGAATCCGGGTATGCTGCTAAAGGCCGCTGACAGTATGGAAATCGACCTTGCTCAGTCCTGGTGTGTGGGCAACAGCAAACGTGATGTGGAAGCCGGACAGCGAGCCGGCTGTAAAACCATTCTGATGGATTCGCCTTCTCATGTGACACAGCCGGACCAGCGCCTGTCATTAGGTGGAGTGACACCTGATTTCAGGGCAATAAATATAAAGGAGGTGGTTAATATTAT
>CAZKYP010000079.1:12204-14171 GCA_964556885.1 uncultured Pirellulales bacterium
CGGAAATGTTCGGAGAGTTTTCCATAATGAGGCTTTTGGCCGGTATCGTACAGGTTATTGTGCTGTTTTGCCTGTTGATAACCGTATGGTTTCTAATGAATCCGAACACGCAATACGGCGCGGTTTTTACGACACTTGGCTTCGCTATAGTATTTCAGCTTATGGCGCTAACTTTTTACATAATGCACGGGCGAAAATAGCGATGCATAATGTGAATTCCGAATCACAGAGGCCGCAGCGTGAATCGCAGACCTCGCCGGATAAGATTTTAGTCTGGCTGCCTTCTCCGTTGGGTGATGCGGTTCTTTGTACGCCCGCCCTGCGGGCTTTGCGCAGGCATTTTGATTCCAGTGAAATCGTTTTTTACGGCAATTCTGTTGTTCGTCAGGTGCTTAGTCCGTCGAGTTTTAACGATGGATGGCTTGAGCAAAAAAGCAGTAATCCTTTCGCGGTAGCCAGACAAATACAAGAATGTAATTTTACATACGCCGTCCTTTTCAAGAATTCTATCGCTTCAGCTCTTGCATGTTTTTTGGCCGGAATACCTTCGCGTGTAGGGTACGCCCGTGAGGGACGCGGCCTGTTACTGACCGACAAGCTCCACCCGCCGAAGCTGCCCAACGGTAAGTTCAAACCTCTTTCGATGATAGATTATTATAATGCGATTGTTTCCTGGCTCGGGGCTGATACATCCGACAGAGGTCTCGAATTGCTCGTTGATCCGAAGGAAAATGAAAACCTGGCGTCAAAATTGCCGGAACTTAACAACATAAAAGGGCCCCTTGTAATACTTGTTCCAGGTGGCGCCTTTGGTCCGAGCAAATGCTGGCCGAGTGAAAGATTCGCACAAGCGGCGGACTGGCTGATTGATAGATATAATGCGACAATTGTCATTTCTGTATCGCCCGATCTTGCTGAAAGAAGCATTGCCCGGGAAATCTGTCAATTAAGCAGGAATAAACTTATTAATCTTGGAGGAAAAGGCATAAGTCTCGGGGTATTGAAAGCCCTTTATGCTCGTGCCGATCTGGTGATAAGTAATGATACGGGACCTCGGCATATAGCGATAGCCTTCAAGCGAAATGTCGTTACTCTTTTCGGGCCTAATGATCCTGCATGGACGGATACGGGGTATGAAAATGAGATTCAAATAGTCGGCCAGGCCCCATGTGTGCCTTGCAGAAGGCCGACCTGCAAGCTGGATGAACATTTATGTATGGAGTCGATCTCCGTTAAAACGGTCTGCCATGCGGCCGGGGAACTTCTCGACAGCGATATAAAACAGCGGATGTCCACGTGCAAACATAAGTTTGCTGAAGTATCGAAGTCATATTTCGTGGATGTTGATTATCAGGCGGCTCTTACCGGGGCGGGCATGAATTCAATCGATTCGATATTTGCCTTTGAGAATGCTGAAAATTTAACTAAAGATAACCTTGCAAAGTTTCGCAGCCGCCTGAAATTTGAAATTGATTCTTCCGAATCAAAACAGCCGATTACGGTATTCCTGAAACGTTACAATCATCCGCCGGTTTGTGTCCAGCTTAAGAACTGGCTGGCGGCTCACCGTAGAAAAAGCTGCGGCTTATGTGAGGTTGGCTCAGCCGGGGAACTAACCAGAGCAGGTATAAACACGCCGAAAACAGTCGCTTATGGCGAGCAATGGGGTATCCTGTTTGAAAAAAGAAGTTTTATAATAACGGAGAAACTTCCGAGTTCCGAATCCCTGGAACGAAGGCTCCCCGATTTTTATAAAGGTACGATTACAAAAGAAAATTTAAAACAACGAAGAAGTTTTATTGCCCGGTTGGCGAAATTCGTAAGAGATTTTCACGCTACGGGTTATCGCCATCGAGACCTGTATTTTGCGCATATTTTCCATAGCGATAACGGTGTGTTTTATATGATTGACCTGGCACGAGCCTTCAAACCGGCTGTATTTCGGGTGCGTTTTCAGATCAAGGATA
>CAZKYP010000080.1:0-12921 GCA_964556885.1 uncultured Pirellulales bacterium
TCGGCCGGTTCCGGCACCGAAGCTATGAGCAGAATGAATACCGCTATCAACGACATCCAAAATAGCTCTGATGAGACCGCAAAGATTATCAAGGTTATCGACGAGATAGCGTTTCAGACGAATCTGCTTGCCCTAAACGCCGCCGTCGAAGCCGCACGTGCAGGTGAGGCGGGCAAGGGTTTCGCAGTTGTGGCCGAAGAGGTTCGCAATCTTGCAATGAGAAGTGCAGAAGCGGCCAAGAACACCGCCAATATGATAGAAGAATCGGTCAAGAACTCAAAGAACGGCGTCGATATTGCCAATGAAGTTGCCAAGGTTCTCGAAGAGATAGTACAGGGCGTCGGTAAGACGACTGATTTGGTAAGTGAAATTGCCGCTGCATCAGCCGAGCAGGCGCAGGGCATCGACCAGGTTAATACTGCCGTGGCACAGATGGATAAGGTGACACAGCAGAACGCTGCAAATGCCGAGGAATCGGCAAGTGCATCGGAACAATTAACCGCCCAGGCGGAGTCGATGAATGAAGTGGTTAATGAGCTGGTGGTTCTTGTTGGAGGTAAGGCCGCCCAAAAACAGAGAGGGAATTCCGGTGGAAACGGTTTTCGAGGAAAAACGATTGACCGATCCGGTATTAAGAAGGTTCGCGAGGCATCGAGCACACATCATGGTTTGGGTAAATCAGATAATGTGTTTCATAAGATAGCCAAAAGCTCTGAGAGGAAAAAAGAGCATAAGACGACTGCCGGTTCTTCGATGGAAAAGCTTATCCCACTGGCTGATAAAAGTAACAGCAACGACGATTTCAAGGAGTTTAACGGTTAATAGTAACGGATAAATTTTAGTTAGAGGAATACAGAACTTCGGGCGATGAATTGTCATCGCCCGGAGTGTCTTTTATCAGAAAAAGAGCCTTATAGTAATCCGACTTCGGTCACAATATCAATGAATATTACCATATCCCTTTCGCTCATCCAGAGCTAATTTTTACTTGAAATCTACCTGCTTAGCAAATCAGGTAGTTTCCGAAATAAATTCACCTCTTGAATCTGCCGATGGGTTAAGAACGGCAAATGGGGCTGTTACTATGGGTATTTCATCCGGATAAATAAAACCGAATGAGGTTACCCGATTGTCTTAAAGTCACTTTGAAAAAGACAATCAAAAATAAATTTTTTGACAATTACATAACAACCATAACCGACACATGCTGCTAAAAGTAGTGTCGAAGTATAATGTTTTTGTCTTATATCTATTAAACAATGCTGTCATGGGATTCCAAATGAGAATTGGTTATCTCAAAAGCCAATGCAGATGGAACAGAGTTGGCACTTTATCCTCGGTTCGCTGAATTGCCCGTGACTATACAAATGTTTGATTAAATGGTTAAAGGGAACAAATTATGGCAGAAACAACAGCAAAAGCGGAGCAAACGCAAAAGGTGATGCTTGATAAGGAAGGAAAGTATCTGACTTTTGCTCTCGGGCCGGAGGAATACGGCCTGGAGATTCTGAAGGTTCGTGAAATTATCGGTTATATGGACATAACGGCTGTTCCACAGACACCGTTTTATATCAAGGGTGTAATTAATCTGCGCGGACAGGTTATACCTGTGGTAGATCTTCGCGCAAAGTTTGGTATGGAAACCACAGATGTAACGGACCAGACCTGTATTATTGTTGTGGAGACAACTCAGGGTGGCCGCAATTTCAGCACCGGCATTGTGGTTGACCACGTCCAGGAGGTTTTAGACATCGAAGGGAAAAATATAGAAGACGCGCCACAGTTCGGTTCTTCCGTTAATACTGATTTCATTCTCGGCATGGGAAAGATCGGTGATTCTGTCAAGATACTACTCGATATAGACAAAGTTCTTGTCGGATCGGACCTCGGTAAATTGCTGATAGATGAAAGCGAGCCGTCACAACAATTAGATGAGTTTAACTAACAGTATTCACTACACCTTAAGAAAGTGAAAGGAGAATGAAATGTTTAAGAACATGAAACTTGGGACAAAAATCGTACTTGGGTTCGGATTGGTGATTGTGTTTCTCATGGTGGTCGGGCTCACGGGTTATCTTAGCTTAAATAGTACCGTCAACCAGATGGAAGCAATCGTAGAACAGATCGAGATTTCAAAGAAAGTCAACAACGCAACAGCCTTATCTCAGGATGGCCAGGCAGGCTCGCTTCGTTATATCATCTATCAAGACGAGAGCTACATGGAGGCTTCCCAGGAGAACAACCGTAGTGTAATCGATGAAATAGAAAAGGCTAAGGAATTAATGAAATCCGCAGAGAACCGCCGCAATGCGGACTCTGTGGCTGACAGTGCCAAGGCTTATATAGCCGCCAACAGCGAATATGCCGATTTGCACCAACAAAAGGTGGCTGCCGGCAAAGTTCGCACTGAAGCATCCGCCAAGGTACAGGAGAACATCAAGGGATTGATCGCCCGGCGTGATCAGTTTCTGAAGGAGCGATCCAGTGACTCTGAAAAAGGCAAGATGACTGAGTATGATGCAATAGAGAAAACCTTATTGGCCCAGGAAGCCAGGGATGCCTTTAACCAGGCCCGTGTCTACGCATGGAAGTATCAGGCTGCTGTCACACCTGAGCAGCAGGATGCCATGGCCAAGGGCTGGGTGGATGAGATACATGCTACCCAAAAGGCCCTGGAAGAATGCCGGTCCAGTATGAATGATGCGAGCTCCAAAGAGTATACAAATGAAGCTCTTCAGGCTTTGAATACTTATCTGAGCCAGGTTGAAGTTTTCCGCCAGATTAATCGTAATCAACGTGATGTTCAGTTGAAAAAACAAAAACCTGCGGCGGAAAGCCTGATGGCAGACGCCCGGTCCGTACGCGATGGCGTGTATGCCTTCATAGATAAGACCAAAGAGGAAGCAAACGCCCAGGTTTCCACGGCGAGCCTTATGATTAATATAATCGGGATTAGTGCTGCGATTATCGGTGTAATAGCAGCGATTTTAATTACCAGAAGTATCACCAAGCCGATCCGTCGTATCATCGCCGGCCTTACCGAAGGCGCCGAGCAGGTCTCCGCGGCATCCGGCCAGGTCTCTGCTGCCTCGCAGTCGCTGGCCGAAGGTGCAACCGAGCAGGCCGCCGGTCTGGAAGAAACATCGTCAAGCCTTGAAGAGATGTCTTCAATGACCAAGCAGAACGCAGACAACGCACAGCAGGCTAATACTCTGGCCTCCGAAGCACGCAAGGCCGCAGATACCGGAACCGAGGCTATGGGAAGGATGAATACCGCTATTAACGATATCCAGAAAAGCTCCGATGAGACTGCAAAGATTATAAAGGTAATCGATGAGATAGCGTTTCAGACCAATCTGCTTGCCCTTAATGCCGCTGTTGAGGCGGCAAGAGCCGGTGAGGCAGGCAAGGGTTTCGCAGTTGTGGCTGAAGAGGTCCGAAATCTTGCGATGAGAAGTGCAGAAGCGGCCAAGAACACCGCCAATATGATAGAAGAGTCGGTCAAGAACTCGAAGAACGGCGTCGATATTGCCAGTGAAGTTGCCAAGGTACTCGAAGAGATAGTACAGGGCGTCGGCAAGACGACAGATTTGATAAGTGAGATAGCAGCCGCATCGGCAGAGCAGGCACAGGGCATCGACCAGGTCAATACGGCAGTGGCGCAGATGGATAAAGTTACCCAACAGAACGCTGCCAGTGCAGAGGAATCCGCAAGCGCCTCCGAGGAGCTCAGTGCCCAGGCCGAGTCGATGAAAGAAGTTGTTAACGAACTCGTATCTTTAGTCGGAGGCAGTAAAACCGACAATACTCGACATGGAACCTCTTTCGCTAAACGTAAGCTCGAGACATCCGATCATGCGTTCCACCAGATAGCGAATAACACAAACAGTATAAAGTCAAAGTCTGGACAGAAGGCTGTTCATAAAACTCTTACCACAAAATCCAGTGGGAATAAGGCTATTCCTTTGAACGATGGCACTAATGATAACTTTGACGAGTTTAATGTTTAGGAGATGATAATTAACTGTATTGTACCTCTTTATGCAGGCTCCGAACGTAAGTCATAGATTGACGTTTCAAGAAAGAGGCTGAGTTATTCAAACCGAATAACAGATAAAAGAAATGGAGAACGTATTATGGCTAAATCATTAATGATTGTCGATGATTCTGCGACGATGAGGAAAATCATAATGCGGACTATGAGAATGTCGGGCCTCGAGTTTAACCATACTGAGGAAGCCGGCAACGGCAAAGAAGCTCTTGAGAAGCTAAACAAAGGGCCTGTCGATATCATATTGTGTGATATCAACATGCCCGAAATGAACGGCATGGAACTCGTTAAAAAGGTTCGTGAATTAGGCAGTTGTGCGAACACAAAAATCATAATGGTATCCACAGAGAGCTCTCAGGAGCTTATCGACAATGTAATCGCCGACGGTGCAAACGGATATATAACCAAACCGTTCACCCCTGAAAAATTCCAGGAAAAACTGTCTCCGTTTATGAATTAAAATAATAAATCCCAACCAACATTATAATCTTAAATTTATGGAAGGTGTCGGTATATGATAGACGAGATGTGCATCAACAGCGCCGTGTTAGCAGGTGCTAAAGAAGTTTTTGAAACCATGATTTTTATGAATCTGGAAGAATGTTGCGATCCTGAACAACATATCCAAGGCAACACAATATTGGGCTCAATTACTTTCAACGGCGAGCTCAATGGTTGTCTGGCCATTCACTGCAACATGATCTGCGCCAAAGCAATAGCAAGAAATATGCTCGGAATGGATGAGAATGAAGAAATCAATAATGAAGGTATTTATGATGCCATAGGTGAAGTGACCAATATGGTTATGGGCAGCATCAAATCACAACTTCAGAATACCGTGGGCAACTTTCAGGTATCGATTCCCACGATCGTAACCGGCCGGGAAATTGAGACAAGTTTAAGTGAAGGAACACTCGGCAAATGCATCTCTAAGGTCAGCATCAACGATGAATACATTGTCGAACTTTCACTGATGTACAGAGAAAATTCCAAATAACATTCAAAAAAGATAACCGGATTTTACAATATGTCTAAAATCCAAACAGACGTTGAATTACAGGTAATAGATTTGTCAACAGAAGCTTTTGAAGCTTTTTGCGATGATATCTCAGGTATGTTCGGAGTAGATATCAACTGCAGCCATCAGGAGGACTGTATAGAGACCATTGAAGGATTTAAGAAACGGTTCCGAAAGCTGACTGCCGTTAACAGCGTTAAAGCCAAAGGCACTTTAAATGGCACTTTTCAGTTAATTTTCGACCAGGGAGGATTATTCGCCCTTTCCGGTGTCATAGTTATGCTTCCGGAAAAAAGAATACTCGAAAACATAAAACTGGGTTCAATTAGTGACGTCGAAAGTATGAATGACGCCGTGAAAGAAGTAGGCAATCTCCTTGTGGGTTCCTGGGACAGGGTTTTCCGTACAGGATTAAAAGAACACGGTCACTTTTTACAAACCGGTACTTTCATAGGAACTCCTTGGGATAAACCGAAAGAAACGATAGGTCTGGCAAACAATGAAGAATTCGTATTTGCTTCCTATCAAATGACAGTCCAATCTTTTCCGGCTTTTCAATGTGGTGTCATTTTTCCAAAAAATATCTTCGGTTCCGCATCAGAAACTACATCCGAAAATATTGGTACCGTGGAGAAAAAAGTCGAGGAAGACAACAAAGAAAAGGATAATTCAGGCGAAACCCGGGCAGCCATTCAAGATGACGTTGAACAAAACAAGCCCGATATGAAAAATGAACAAAAAAAGCCTGATACGAAAGTCGACGGCAAAACAAATACCACAGAAGTAATCGAAGAGAAAGAGGCTGAAACCGGCAGTAACACCGAGCAAAAAACCGCTGATGCTGCCGATACACCTCCATCAATCCGAGAAGATGAACAAACAACTGAAGCAACTGCAGCAAAAGAAACAAAAAAAGAGGAGGAAGTAAAAGCAGAAACAGATACAAAGGCAGAAAAAGAAGAATCAGAAGAAACCAAAAAAGTAGATGCAGAAACAAAAGTAGAAAAAAAAGAATCAGAAACAGTTAAAGAAAAGGCTTCGGAAACCGAACAGGAAACAAGCCGGCCTCCTGTTGATGTCCCGGGACATTCCGACCGAATGTCTTTACCAGTGTTTGCAGAGAACATTATGGAAAAAAACATTACATGGTGCGGCCCGGACGATATTGTACAACAGGCTCTTACAAAAATGCAGCAGCATAAAACCAGCTATTTACTTGTTGGCACCGATGGTACGCTGGAAGGCATTGTATCCAAGTCGGATATAAACGGAGCGATCAGTCCCTACATTCGAGGTGTTTTTGTGAAGTGGCGTAGGCCGCAGGATGTTGCCACTCTCCAAATCAAACTCAAATGGATAATGAGCAAACCTGTTAGAATTATCAAACAGGATACTTCCGTGGAGAACATTATAGAAACTATGCGTCAATTTGGAGGTCGATGCTTACCTGTAGTTGATCAAAACGGTCAGGTTAAGGGAATAGTCACTGTATTCGATATCTTCAAGGTATTGGAAAACAGCACGAACACTTCAACTGTTAAACATGCAACACAGGCCCCTGCGCTGGTATAGACATAGGATTAAATATGCAGAGTATCGAAATACTTACAGAACTCATAGAACAAGCAGCTTCAGCAGTAAATAACGCGAGCGCCGAAGATCTGAAAGAGATTGAAGGTCTGCAGGAAATCATTAAAAAAATCAATCAAACTCTCGCCGAAATAAATGATGGTTCAGATAAACTGCTGGAAGAGGCCAGAGCCACAACTTCCGACTCTATTGAAGCATTACAGGAAATACTGCTTAACGAAGTTAATGACACTGCTCGATCGATTGACACTGTCTCAAAAGCTGTCTCAACACTTCAAAACCTGGTTAATCAAATAAACAGCGCTGAAAAAGAACCGGATTCCGAATGCACGGAAGTTGAATCCAAAAACACTGATGAAACCGCATCGCAGGACAGCTTCGTTGTCTCAGATGAAGATGTGCCGCTAATACTGGATTTTATAGCCGAATCCGGGGAGCATATCGAATCTGCTGAAGCTGGATTACTTGAACTTGAAAGTAAACCGGAAGATAAAGATACGATCAACCGTATATTCCGGGGATTTCATACCATAAAAGGGATGGCAGGATTCCTGAACTTAACCGAAATAGGTTCACTGGCACATTCGGCGGAAAACATACTCGGACTGGCACGTGAGGGAAAGCTGGTTCTGGGCGGTGATAATACTGACATCATTTTTGAATCAATGGATATGATGAAAAAAATGATAGCCGAATTGAAAAATTCGATCGAGGCAGGCAGACCAATTCCTCCCCGGAAGGGCCTGCCTGAGTTATTGGCTAAATTGCAGGCATCCGCAGAGGGTACTCCTGTCCCCGTAAAAGAACCAAAAGCAAGTCCTCCTGAGTCCGTCTCTGCGGCTCAGATTGCAAATCAGGACGAACAACTTGAAAAAGCTCTGACAACAGAATACGAACAAAAAAGGAATATTGCTCCTGAAAAGAAGATCCATTCAGGAGACGAAAAAATCAAGGTCAGCACGACTCGCCTTGACAATCTTATAAATATGGTTGGTGAGCTGGTGATCGCGCAGTTAATGGTTTCCGAGGAAGCAAACAAGTCTTCAGCGATTGAGCATCAGTTGAACAGCAAAGTTGCCCACCAGAGTAAAATCGTTCGCGAGCTGCAGGAATTATCCTTATCAATGCGTATGGTTCCCATCAGCGGCGTATTCCAGAAAATGGCCAGAGTTGTACGAGACCTTTCACGCAAGGCCGGAAAAAATGTGGAATTTACGTCAGTCGGTGAGGACACCGAACTTGATCGCTCTATCGTTGACAAAATCGCCGACCCTCTTGTGCACATGGTACGTAATTCGGTTGACCATGGAATTGAACCGGAACAAGAACGCATCAAATCGGGAAAAATTTCTACAGGAAAAATTGAACTGCGTGCATTCCATCAGGCAGGTAACATTGTCATTGAAATTCAGGACGACGGCAAAGGTCTGGATAAAGAACGCATTTTAAAGAAAGCCATCGAAAATGGCCTTGTAGAAGCCGGGCATGAGTTGGCCGACGATGAAATATACAAACTGATTTTCCACGCAGGTCTCTCAACTGCCCAGAAAATCACAAATGTGTCCGGGCGCGGAGTAGGCATGGATGTCGTCAGAAAAAACGTAGAATCACTACAAGGCAGGATTGATATCAGCACAGCGATAGGCCAGGGAACAACATTTACCATTCGTATGCCGCTCACACTGGCAATAATTGACGGCCAGGTCATCAAAGTCGGAGAAAGTAACCGATATATTATCCCCATAAATTCAATAAAACAAAGTATTCGGCCAACCAGGCGGCAACTTTCAACAATACAAAACCGTGGCCTGATGGCCGAAGTTCAGGGGGAATTAATACCAATAATACGGCTATACAGTCTGTTCGACGTGACTCCGATCACCGAGGACCCGGCCGAATCGCTCCTTGTTGTTGTTGAAGACGATGGAAGAAAATCCTGCCTGCTGGTCGATGAATTACTGGGCCAGCAACAAGTGGTGATAAAAAGTCTGGGTGATGGATTAGGCAAAGTTAAAGGCGTTTCGGGCGGGGCAATCATGGGAGACGGCAAAGTCAGCCTGATTCTCGATATTCCCGGATTGATCGATCTGGCCCGCGAGGTATAGATGCAGGTAAAAATATATGGGAACACTAACTTTAGACAATATAGTTCTTACGGACAAAGATTTCAACGAAATCAGCAATCTTGTACATAAACATTGTGGAATTAATCTGCACAGCGGCAAAAAGGAACTTGTTCGCGCACGTCTGGCAAAGCGTTTGCGACAGGGCAACTTCGATACATTTTCCGATTACATGAAGTATGTACTCGCAGATAAAACAGGTAAGGAATTTTCAATGCTCATTGACACACTAAGCACGAACCTGACCAGTTTTTTCCGGGAAAGGCAACATTTTGAATTCCTGGAGGACAAATTTCTGCAGGCCCTGATTGAACGGAAACGCAAAAGTCAGAAATTCAAAATACGAACCTGGAGTGCCGGTTGTTCATCCGGGGAAGAACCTTATTCTGTCGCCATTACCCTTCTCGATGCGGTACAGGGACAGGGCCGATGGGACATCAAAGTCCTGGCCACTGATATTTCAACAAGCATGATTGAGACCGCCAAAAAAGGCATTTACGACGAACAACGAATCGAACCGGTCTCACCGATTCAAAAACAGAAGTATCTGAAAGTTATAAACTTAAACGGAGAGAAAGTATATGAGGTAAACAGAAACCTCAGAGATGTGATAATATTCAAGTATCTGAATCTGATGGAAGAATGGCCGATTCGCCCACAGGGTGGCGGACTGGACATAATCTTCTGTCGAAATGTAATGATATATTTTGATAAGCCAACCCAGGCAAATTTAATAAACCGTTTCTGGAGTATTCTGGATTCGGGGGGAATTCTTTTTACCGGTCATTCGGAATCACTGGCCGGTATTCAGCATAAATTCAGATATATACAACCAACGATTTATTCAAAACCATAGAGGTCGATCGTGACGAAGAAAAGAATAATAATAGGTATATCAGACGCCAGGATCTCCAGTGATCTGACAGATGTTCTGGCAACATTCTCGCTTGGATCATGTATTGGCGTATGTTTATACGATCCAGCCGTACATATCGGAGGTATGCTGCATTACCAGCTTCCGTACTCGTCAATGGATCCGGAACGGGCAAAAAAAGAGCCAATGATGTTTGCCGATACCGGCATGGGAATACTAATTAATAAAATGATATCAATGGGCGCAAGTAAAAAGCGAATGCATGTAAAGATCGCCGGAGGAGCATCAATGGAAACCGGTCCGAAGGGATTTGACATCGGCAAGCGCAATTACCTGGCGATTAAAAAAATACTCTGGCAAAACGGCATGCTCCTTGATTCCGAGGATACGGGTGGAACATCCGCACGCAACATGTATATGAATATCGCTAATGGAACAGTAACCGTCAGAAGCAACGGATTTGAGAAAAATTTATAAACAAATAATTTCATGGGAATTTATTATGAATAAAGGTATGAACATACTGGTTGTAGACGACTCATCTTTAACACGCAGGGCGATAATACGAATCATCAATATGATCGGTCTGGACACAAACCAAATATTTGAGGCCGAAAACGGCAAAGAGGCGCTGAAAACTCTTAAAGAACAAAACATAGATTTAGTGCTTGCAGATTTAAACATGCCGGAAATGGGCGGCATAGAAATGATTTATCACATGAGAGGAGACGAGGCCACAAGAGATATTCCCGTCGTCGTTGTATCAACCGAATCAAGCACAACTGTTATCGAAGGGCTTCTGGCCGACGGAGCAAAAGATTATCTGCACAAACCTTTTACTCCGGAACAGTTCAGAGAGGTCATAATACAGACAGTGGGAGCACAAAAACAATGATTGATACGGAAAATGTAATAACCGAAGCCCTGGTCGAGGCAACCGAAACAATGGCATTTTTGACCATGATTCCCCTCGAAGAGGAGTTCGTAATACCCGAAAAAACAGTACTGGCCGAAATGGGCTTCAAAGGTCCCAAAAGCGGACTAATACAGATACTCGCCGATATTGATTTCTGCAGAATATTGGCGGAAAACATAGGGGCTTTGTCCGAAGCAGACGACAAGGCATGTTATGACGCAATCGGTGAGCTGGTCAATGTTGTTTGCGGGCTGGTTCTTCCTTCTATGGCATCCTCAAGGACGGATGTGTTCGAAGTTACCGTTCCAGCCATACAAACGAACGGCAACTCACTATCATGGGACGAATTTATACAAAGACAAAACTGTTTTATATCAAACATTGAAGGCTACGCAGTAGCTTCAAGGCTTATTGTAAATAACTAAGAAGAAAAAGAGGAGAGATGATATGAAAACAAAGGACTTTACAGGAATCAGAAACAACGGGCCGTTACCAAATCCGGAAGAGATAGAAATACCGGGGGACATTGGCGATCTGCTGGATGATTATATAGAGTCCACTAATTCCATGCTGCTCGAGCTTGAACAAGCAGCACTGGCATACGAGGCAGAAAATAATGTAAATGAAAACGCCGCAATTATAAAACGTGTTCTACATAAAATAAAAGGTGAATCCGCAATGGTAGGTATCGACGATATGTCTGAATTCTGCCACCAGGCCGAATTTGCCTTTGAGGAGCTTAGCGAGAAGCAGCGTCCTGATATGCTGCTGAAATTTAAGGACTGGTTCACCGTGGCAATAAGCAACATGACAGAATAAAACAACCAAACCTTATAAAAGGAACAGATTTTGACTCTAAGCCTTAAAACTAAAATTAAAGTTCTGATAATAGACGATTCCGCCATCGTGCGCAAAATACTTAGTCAGCAACTGAAACTGTATCAGGATATAGAAGTGGTCGGGACTGCACCTGACCCATATATCGCACGCGATAAAATCCTCTCCCTTAAACCTGATGTACTTACTCTCGATGTCGAAATGCCCAGGATGGACGGCATAACGTTTCTCAGAAAACTGATGAAACATCATCCAATGCCAGTCATAATCCTAAGCTCGTTGACTCCAAAAGGCGGCAAAACCGCTATGGAGGCTCTTGCGGCCGGAGCTGTGGAAGTTATCAGCAAACCGGGACCGGCTTACAGTGTGGGAGATGCCTGCAACGACCTTGTTGAGAAAATCAAAGCCGCATCCAAAGCCCAAGTCAAAAACGCCCTGGAAATAAATGAATCGTCAAAAACATCCACCCAACGCCTGCACATGGTAGAGACCACAAATAAAATCTTTGCCATTGGGGCATCGACCGGCGGTGTTCAGGCATTAACGTGTGTGCTTTCAGCGCTTCCGGCCAACGCTCCCGGGACATTAGTAGTCCAACATATGCCGGCTAATTTCACACATTCCTTCGCCGAACGCCTGAACAAGGAGTGCGAGGTGCACGTTAAGGAGGCTGAAAACGGAGACCACATTATTCCAGGGCGTGTTCTGATCGCACCCGGCGGATTACACATGCTCCTGAATCGTTCAGGTGCAAACTACTATATTGTAATAAAAGACGGACCTGCCGTCTGCCACCAGAAACCGAGTGTCGAGGTTATGTTCAACTCAGTGGCCAAGTATGCCGGTTCCAATGCCGTCGGGGCGATTCTGACAGGTATGGGAAACGACGGTGCCAAAGGGCTGCTTAACATGCGTCAAAACGGGGCCCACACAATAGCACAGGACGAGAAATCATGCATCGTTTACGGTATGCCCAAGGAGGCCATCGAATGCGGGGCGGCGGAGAAAATCGTGTCTCTCAACAATGTTGCAAGAACATTGATTGAATTCGCACGATAATAACCGGATAGCATTGAACAATGGATCAGGGAATCCCAAATATCTCGCTACCGTTGCATTGAAATATCGACGGTGACATCACTGCTTTAATCTGAGCATTTCAGAATATTTACCATCCAGGCATAGTTCGCTTTTAAAATGGAAAATAGAAAAGCCCGGCTTCGCAAAAACAGACGTGGATGTAAATCTGCAGTATATTCCAGATGCATTAAATTTGTGGAAAGTTACTTCTACCAGAAATGGCGTTTTGCAAAAGCGTGACCTGAACCGGATTTGAGATATTTCTCGAATTGCTCGGCTTTTTTGGAGGATGTCCCTATTGACGTTGAAATTTGATTGAAAAAAACATGCGGTCGGGGTAACGGTTATATGTGTTAAAACAAAACTGTTAACCCTTTCAGGACGCAAGGTTGCGATGGAAAAACCGCGTGTACGTTCCAGGAACGGCAGCCG
>CAZKYP010000080.1:13021-14153 GCA_964556885.1 uncultured Pirellulales bacterium
CAGGACGCAAGGTTGCGATGGAAAAACCGCGTGTACGTTCCAGGAACGGCAGCCGGGAAGTATCCCTTCGTCGCTGGAATGCCTTTGCCCATCCAAGGCGAATGGAGCAGGCGGTACAGAATAAAATACTGCGGCGGGTATCGTGCAGAGAGGACGGCAGAGTTTCCAGCCGCAGTGTGTATCTTGCCCTGGGTATTAATATGGAAGGCCAGAAGGAGCTTTTGGGTCTCTGGATAGCCCAAACCGAGGGAGCCAAGTTCTGGCTCGGTGTAATCACTGAATTGCAGAACCGCGGCGTTAAGGATATTTTTATTGCCTGCGTTGACGGCCTAAAGGGCTTTCCTGAAGCTATTGAAAGCGTATTTCCTCATACACAGGTACAGCTTTGCATAGTGCATATGGTTCGCAACTCCGTTAAGTACGTAAGCTGGAAGGACCGTAAGCAGGTCTGCTCGGATCTTAAGAAGATTTATACATCATCGACCGAACAGCAGGCTCAGGAGCAGTTGGATGCTTTTGGTCAAAAGTGGGATGGGAAATATCCGACGATCAGCCGGATGTGGCGTCGTCACTGGGAATATGTGATCCCGTTTTTCGATTATCCACCTGAGATTCGCAAGGTGATTTATACGACCAATGCGATAGAATCGCTGAATCGATCTTTGCGAAAGGTTATTAAGACCAAGGGAGCTTTTCCAAATGATGCGTCGATACTGAAATTATTTTATCTGGCACTCCCGTTAGGGATGGCCAAGCCCATTGCAAATATCTCGAAGAAATGGACAATGCCTATAAGGACATGGAAGGCGGCCCTCAGTCAATTTGCTGTCCGATTTGAGGGTCGTTTCCCAATATAATGGAAGGATCATTTACACAGTTCAATGAACAGACCCGATTGCCTGATCATTTCTATGAGCTTTTTATGATCAGGCGGCTTGACCACGTAACCGGCAGCACCGAGTCTGAAACAATCAACTACATCTCGTTCGTCGCCGGAGCCACTCAGGACGATAACAATGATGTGCTTTAGGGCCTCATCGGCCTTTATAGCCATCAGAAGTTCAATACCATTCATCTCCGGCGTATTCAAATCTGTAATGACAATCCACGGCTTCTTGTTATCCGGGTTTCT
>CAZKYP010000081.1:0-14147 GCA_964556885.1 uncultured Pirellulales bacterium
GCAACCAACGGAATAACTTTTTTGTCATGTGCAAAGATAATATTAATAATTTCCTCGCACATTCCCTTCCATTCCTTCCATGTTATTTGTCCCAATTGCCCGTTGTACGTCGTTGGCTCATTGAAAATATCATAAAAGGCAACAGTCGGAATATTGGCGTAACGAAATGAAACGCTTCTCCAGAAACTAAATGTTTCCTGCTTGTCGGTTTCATACATCGGATGCTGAAAAAGGCCGGTCTTCAGGTTCCCGATAGAATGCCAATCTATAATCAAGTACATCTCAAGCTCAGAGGCCCAAATAACAGCCTGGTCCAACAGCTTGAAGTATTCTTCCCGGCCGCGTTGCCTCCAGGCGACCGGATGTACCGGTATTCGAATGACATTTGCGCCCCATTCTTTTATTATTTCGAAATGTTTTTTAGTCCAATGGCCGTTCTTCAGAATTTTGTCCGGGTCGGAAATATTAACTCCCCTGAAAATTACACGGTTACCGTTTTCATCAACGAACTTATTTCCCTCGACACGTATAAAACTTAACTTCGTATCAATCTTTTTGATGTCAAATTTGTCCGGATACGGCATGTTCCACCATTGATTCGAGGCGATTTGGTTCCGTTCTGTTGAAAGTAGCGTGTCAGTTGAAATCATTGTAAACATCAAACAAAACATTGAGAGTGTAATGATAGTTTTCATGTTTTCTCCAATCAAGTTAATCAAATACCATCAAGAAAATTGGATTATTTATTCTCAGCAACTACCTTCTCAGCAGAATAATTCTATTATCACTGGAGAATAAATGATCCAATCTAAAAAGTCAACTGATTTGAATTTGCCAGTTATAAGATTTAATATTTTTTAATAAATGGCTCAATCACTTTGGTTTGAGGATGCTTGTTAATAAAATTATCCCGGTTTTTATTTGAAGAAAACAGGTAGAGCGCGTAGCCGCCCCATCCACCGCCACAATACTTGCATGCAAGACATTCTTTAGTATCCGCCAGAGCAGTCATGCCTTCATCTATTTGGGCCTGATAACTCATTCGTACCGCCTGGGCTAATTTATCCACGTCTTCACGCAGCACGGCTTCAGCGGCGAGACGACTTGCTTTGCATATCAAATCATAGTCACGGTCCTTCTCGGTGACTCCGGGCGTATCATGTTCTACATCCGTATAATACAAAGCCATAAGACCTTTAAGCATGTTGCCGTTACGTTTCAGATGCAGCATGGGACGCAGGCCACTACGCCAAACGCATAAACCGGTTTCCTGAATTATTGCAGGGTCCTGCCAGCCGACTCCCATATCAAGCTCGGTCTCGACACCGTCTTCTCCTTTAAGAAGCGCCCATGCACCGCTCCCACCCAGACCGGAACGCTTTTCGTAACCCCAGTCATATAACGTCACCAACGGCGAGATTGTACAATTCACTATAAAACCATCCTCCCTGGAAAAACGCGGCACATCCAGCCATCCTCCCGCGAAATCGACCCGCAGCGGTGCATCCTTGGGAGCACGAATCCATTTTACAATCTTCGTCGTGGAAACCGGACTGAATTCGGGCGGAGTTTTAGGTAAAACAATATACTGAATCCCTGCCTGTGCACATAACCGGCGTTTTTTCTCGCCGTATTGATCATCTTCAGTGACAGCCAAAATATCCGGTTTCAGACTCAGAAAGTGATCTTTAAAATCTAATCCAATTTCCAGGTTCTCTCCGACAACAACATCGTCAACCATCTCAAGTGATTCGATTAATACCTTTTTATGCTCCTGAGGTATCGAAGAGTGGCGTTTCTTATGCACCCACAACACTTCGTCCGAAGCAAAACACACCGTCAGGTGGTCTCCCAGGGCCTTGGCCTCATTGAAGAACTGAACATGACCGGCATGCAGAATATCATAACATCCCGAAACAAAAACTTTTTTCATAACAACTTCCCGTACTAAATACTATGTGCAATAATTACTGCTAATAATCGTGTTCATTATCATGGATTATAACGTTCCCGCATAGTATTTCAAAGATTAGAAAAGTGCCCATTAGATGAACTTGTTATTCTTTTTTTGCAAAAAAGGATTTTTTCTATTGACAAACACATACATAGTACTACTATGTATAGATATTATATGTATCGAATATCGGAGACTAAAATGACTGTTTCAAAAGATTTAATCGCTGCTTCGGCGACGCCACTTGTCCTTCTGATCCTTGCAGAAGGTGAGAATTACGGATACGCCATCATAAAGCGCGTGCACGAACTGTCCGGCGGGCAATTGCAGTGGACGGATGGAATGCTATATCCTGTACTGCACCGGCTGGAAAAACAGAAACTTATTCAATCCAGATGGATCGAATCTGAATCGGGACGAAAACGAAAATACTACAAAATCAAGAAAAGCGGAACCAAGGCGCTTAAAGAACATCAAAAACAGTGGAATATAGTTTATTCAACCTTAAAACAATTATGGGAGAGCAAACCATGTTTAACCTGAACGAACAAATCAATAAGTGGCGCAGCACTCTCGCTCAATCGAAAATCCTTGCCAAGGCGGATATTGATGAACTCGAAAGCCATCTTCGAGAAGAAATGGAACACATAAATACCACAAAACTCTCGGAACATGAGGTTTTTCTTATAGCCGCTCATAGACTCGGCAGTCCGGAGAACCTTTTACATGAATATGAAAAAATAAATCGCGGCGTTGTATTCAGACAAAAATCCTTTTGGATAATCGCTATAGTACTTACTTACTTCCTAACAATATATTTAGCCCCCGCCATATTAAAAGGCTGTATCCGACTTGCTATTAGCTGTGGAATAAGCGGCTACTCCGACCTCGGCCTTATTGGTTTCGCATCACAGATACTTACCTTAGCAGCAACTGTTTGTCTTTGTTACTTTTTTTACAGGCTGATATACAGCCGGGTATTCGAAAAGCGAATCAGCCGGATTACAACAAGAATGACCTTTTTAATAGCACTGCTAACATTTCTTGTTACATTTTATATCTATGGAATGTTTTTTCACATCCCGGTCCCCGGATTTCGTAACATTACTGTTTCAATAAACGAACAAGTAGCCTGGGCACTGACATATAGTAAAATAATATGGATTCTTCTATTGCCTACTATTTTTGTGACGGCACTAATCAGGCTTCGAAGAACAGGGCCGCACAATGCAAGCATATAAGAGGATGGATGCTTTTCCTTTAGTTTCGACCGTATTTTCCGTGATCGGGTTGAAGGTTCAGTAGTTCCCTGAGCTTACCCTGCAACATAGTTCAGGTATGGATCATTTAAGCAGAATCATAATAAGTACCGGGATGTATGGACGGCTATCAGCCCGCCAATCAGATATGCACATAAAATTTAGTGGGACATTCACTTTTTGTCTCTTTGAGACTATAAAGAACGAACGCCCCACTCTACTCTTTATTACTGAAATTAGAAATTAGACTTATTAAACTTAGTCCACCTCAGACATCAGTCCTTATGCCTGCAAAAACACGGAGGATTTATTGAATGCAAAATGCCGATAAGGCCTCCGAAAATATTATTGAGTGGATCATCTTCACGATGACGCTTGATTAAAGTCTTCTCGTCGGCTCCGAAGTAGTAGCGAAGGCCGAAATATACATGTTCGTAATCATCCTCGCCCATAGCCAAATTGCCATAAATCGTCAATCCTGGAGCAGAAGTTTGATATTCAACACCTACATCATATCTTTGAAAACCATCTGATGTATGTGCGCCGGCAGAGGCCAACAGATCATCACACAGGTAATAACCCGCAATGATTCCCGCATAGCCCGAATTATCAACGTCTCCGTCCTGATGGCCGAGATAACCTGAAATTGTAAACTGGTTGTAATAGTATTCACCCTCAAAGCCTATTCTTCTTACTTCCGTATCATACGCTTCCGCACTGCTGGCCGCCAGGCCCAGAAGGCCGACGTTGGAATCACGCCAGAATGTATGCAATCCAAGCCCGTAAACCTCATCAGGATTGATTCTGCCGGCTAAACCGTCAATTTGTATTCCATAACTCATACCGACAGGAAATGAGGCGCTGCCGGCAAAGGCTTTAGCCGTTTCGCCATCGATTTTACCATAGAGACCCTCCATTTTATAATTATTCATAGATACGGCATCATTGGCCAGTACAGGCGGGACTATAAAACAAATCCCAAAAACCAAACAAATGAACATTTTCACAGATTTCATAATTTGCCTCCTTACATTAATTGATATTTCAATTGCTAAACTCCGTTTATATGGCCAGTATTAAAGCACAAATTATCGTGGATTAGTATTCCTTAGACCTCCATATACAACCATCACTACACCATTCACTTACATAACAAATTAACAGGAATTATACCGCCGTCAATAAAAATAAACAGCCGCTTAAAAAATTTATTTGGAAAAATATTTGGCAGGTTACTTCTGGGGAGATTCCGGTATATCTGTCTTTAAGCAGGAGGCTTTTTGATATCTTGCAGATTTCTAATGCCAGGACGCATAAGTTCTTAATTGAATCTTAGATTCAGCTCAAACTCGGCGGATGCCTTTTCGACATCTTTTTTCAGTGTTTGATCCAATTTAACCGCCTGCAGCATGTCTTCCCTGGCTTTTGTATATTCCGTTAAGTTGGCATAGCCTATGGCCCGCGTGTAGTATGCTCTGGCATATTCCGGATTAAGCTCGATGGCTTTTGTGTAATCCGAGATAGACCGGTTGTATTGCCCCAGCGCTAAATAAGCATATCCTCGCCCAAAATATGCCTTGGCAAATCCGGAGTCGAGTTTTATAGCACTGGTATAATCCAATACGGCCTTGTCATACTCACCCGAGTCCAAATAAGCATTTGCTCGATTATAATAAGCGCTGACGTATGTCGGTGCAAGATTTATGGCCTTGTTAAAATCTGTGATAGCCTCAGAATACTCTCTTAGTATGAAGCGAGCTCCTCCTCTATTATTATAGGCTTGAAAGTTTTGCGGATCGAGTTCGATTGCTCTATTATAATTGATGACTGCCTCAGCACTACGACCCGACATAAATTGCATCGTTCCCCGACAGTAATATATCTCACTTGTCAGTTCTTTTTTATCTAACAGATGAATTGTCTTATTTTCTCCAACGAAATTATCGCTGTCTTTGTATATCCAGCGGCTTTTATCTCCATCATACTGATTATTTATGATGATGCATTCGCTGATAAAATCATTTGCTTTGATCAGATCCACTACTATCATGGTGCCATCAGACAACCTGACAATATTGGCAACATGGTCCGATGTCACATTCATAACCGAAACGGACAAATCGATGGAATTACCGAGTATATAAAATAGTTGGGAATAGCCAAAACAATTAGCATATCTATCCTTAATAATATCGGCTAAATCGAAGTAGTCTTTTCTGAAGATAATTTCTTTCCTTATGTGCTGTGCCAATGCCTCAATACTTCTTTCCTCTATATATGCCAATTGAGTTCCAGAGATGCGTCCTTTTCTATGAGATTCTTGTGCCCCAACAATCATAATTTTCCATGTGGTCAAGACATCTTGTCCCTGTGGATTCTCCCAATTATTAACCATTGTGATAAAATCATCGATCACGGCTTCTGAATATTCCAGCTCTGTCACCATCTGCCGTATTTGTCTTAGTAGTACTTTGCTTTCTATTGAAGTAAACGTGAAAGTACTGGTAAGCTGCGGTCCGGGACATCGCTTTTTTAGGGCTCCATAAGTGCAGGTCATCGATATTACTATAATTGTAAAAACGGAAATGCTTCTTATGAAAATTGTTTTTAAATAAGTGACATTTTCTAATATCATTTAAAACCTATTTTGAATGTTTCAAAACTATCCTTAAATCTTCGCTGCCAGTCCAAAATATCTTTAACAACCAACAACACGAACACCATGCCTCAAACCAAGGCTTTTATATCGGCTTATCATCAAGAACAGTTTTAGGAAATTCGTGTAGTGGATTTAAGTGGGAATTGCAGCATAAGAGCTTTAAAAATGAGGTTTCAACCTGAACCATCATTCAAAAACAACCGATAAAAATGATATGTTTAATATTGATGCACAGAATCTTGTCTTTTCTTTTTTAACACCAAGGGATTTAAAAATTGACCAGATAATACTTATATAGTTTTTGTTTTGGCTTCGGCAACATTTATCGAAGCTGGGGCTTTTGTTATCTATAATACTAAAGCAGTAAAAGGAGAACTCGTCCTTGCAGGATATAAAAGAAATGATCTGCCTAAAGACATAAACATTGATAAGATGATTAATATAGGAACTCAAATAATGATTGATGTAATGGATTTTGTGTGACCGACTACAAGCTTCAGGAGCGGCAGTCCATAAAAAGGACTACTTTGTCATATTTCTCTTTGGGCAGGGAATTTTTTAGTATCTTGTGGATTTCCCACATCGGTGTGCGCTGAGTGGTATGCGTGATGATGATGCGCTCATTTTGCAGATTATTCAGCAAGGTCACAAACTCATCGATGTGCATGTGTCTGCCGGCCTCAGCCCGCCCGGAATGTTCGCCTTCGTAGAATGTGCATTCGGCAATCAGAATCCTGCTTTGCTTAATATAATCCAACTGAGAAAAATCAACGTATTGAGTATCGCCAAGGTAAGTCACAATCGGAAAATCGATCCTGTAATCGATTTCAACTCCCTTCTTTTTCAACTCGACAATCTGCGGCCCAGTCAGGTCTGTGTATTCTGATTTGAGTTTTTTTCGTCTTTCTATCACACTGAAGCCGACCGAGCCTTTGCTGTGCTTGGTCGGGAATACCTTCGCGAAAAGATTGGGCTTTATCTGGTACTCGTCGCCGGGTTTTACACCGACCAGGTTTGCCGGTATCTTATTGCCGTCCAGCCTGGCCCAAGAATCGATTATCTCCGCCATCGGTTTTAGCAGATTTTTCGGGGCCACTATTGTCCCTGCGGATATACCGCAGAAGTTCCGCTGCGAGAGGTAATACGCAATCCCGGCCGCATGGTCCATGTGCCCGTGCGTCAGCAGAACGTGATTTATGGGGATAATCTGGTCAGGGGCCTTGCCGATATCGAAGCAGACGTCCAACTGCGGCATCGCAACAACCGTCTCCTCGCCGGCGACGGAATAACCGATGATTTCCAAATCATCTATCTTCAGGCTTGCTAAATGATGGCTGGGCATTAGACTATCCTAAATATCGAACTTCCAAAAGTCAATAATAGTAGGAAATATCGATGATTGTGTCAATTTGTTTTCAATAAACGCTTAACCAGTAAAAAAATACTTTAATAAGGCTAAACCGTTGACTGCAAGAAGAAACTACTATAGGACAAAGAGCAATAAAAAGTCCCGTCTAAGTCGATTTATCCGGAAAATCGCATGGCTTGTCTTTATTGCAGCGATAATTTGCCTTATATCCTATAAATGGCTCATCCCCACACTGATACGGGACAGAATCGAAAGAAGACTCTCGGTGATTTGCGGCAGCCCCGTGAAGGTAGGCGATTTCCGAATAAATCGCTCCGGGCAGGTCTGGCTGGATGCAATTTCATTTTACGACAAAGAAAAACAAAACTGGCTTTCGATTGAGAATACACGGGCAGTTCTCGGCAACTGGCCGAGTTTCCATCCTTATATAAAAGAAATTGAAATTAATGGATTAAATCTGCAAATATCATCGACCAACGGCAAACTGAACTTACCTATGATAAACCTGCCCGGCCGCTCGGCGGATGCAGATCAGGAACCAGCATTATCAAAAATCACGGTGAAAAAAGCGAAAGTTCTTCTTACCGACGCAAAAGATTCACAAATTCTTTTTGATAATCTGGAGTTGTCGGTCACCAAAACCGGTCAAATTTACAATTTTCAATTAAACCAGGCCCAAATGCAAAGACCGGAATTCTTATTCTCCGAAGGCAGATTTGACCCCGGGAATAAGGAATTTTTTGCTACATTGCGTACCAAACAACAATTCACAAAAGCAGAAACTAATATCCTTTTTAGCATCCTGAATATGGAAGGTATGTCGGTGGAAGGCGATCTTGAAGCAAATATAAAAACCACCGGTCCGCTGAACCAGCCCCGGCGGTGGCAACCGGAAGGAACCGTAAAACTAAATAACTGGATTTTTGAGGATGATGAAACCCGAACCCGGCGTATATTCAATAGCAACCTGGAAATCACTTCATCCGGAATTCATATCAACAACCTCAGCATAAGCGATGCGAACGGCGTGGAGTTGCTCGGCGCAGATAGAGCTAATGTTGCCTTGGACAACTGGCCCGGTTTAAATCCGGAACTTTCGGAAATAGAAATATTCTCGCCAAGAATCCGTACTATATACCTCGATAATAAATTCATTTTTCCCGCTCTGCTAAGCACAGGCAAAAGGTCAGCCTCAACCATTAAATTACCCGATATCCGGAGACTGGCAATCAGCAATGCAGAGGTTGTAGTGGAAAAAATTCCTGACGAGGAAATTGTTCTGGATAGAATCCAGGTAAACATCATCAAGCAAAAAGATATTTACAATATTACTGTAAACCGGCTGACCCCGGATGATTCGAATTCCATTGTCATAAAAGGCTCGATAAATCCGGAAACCCTGGACGTTGACATGTCACTGGCAGTCGACAGCGAAATCAAAAAGTCTGAAACGGATTTACTGTTCGAAGCTATGAATATCCCCAAGTTTTTAAATTCAGGCAACATATCGGCCGATCTGAATATCAAAGGTTCCATACAAGATCCGAATGAGCTGACGCCCGCCGGAATAATCAAACTAAAAGACTGCTTCATAAAATCGATAGATGAAAAATTTCTTTACGACATAGACACCATAATCGATGTAAACGAACAAAACGTATCACTCACCGACCTTGCAGTCAGAGATGTCAATGGACTCGAATGGCTGAGTGCAAAAAGTTCTATACTAACACTAACAAACTGGCCGGGTCCACAACCGGTCCTGACACAAATCGATGTCTCAGGTTTGAAACTAAAAGCATCACTAACCAGGGATGAACAGAAATTAAAATCGTTACTGCAAACGAGTGAATCCGCAAAGGTAAAAAATATATATATCGACCTTCAAAAACTCAATGTCATTGATGCATCCATAGATATATCCGTCCCCAACGAACCGGTTATGGCTTTTGACAATCTCGAACTGCATTTGGCGCTCAAACCCGATACCTATGATGTCAAATTCTCTCGCAAGACATTCAATGATCCAAATGTGTTAAACCTCATAGCTGCATATAATCCGACTACTTCAGAGCTTGAACTCGCGTTGCAGGCGGATATGACGGTCAGCGATGCAGAAACGAAAGCGGCACAATCGCTGTTAAATATTCCCCATTTTCAAACGCACGGCAAATTCGAATCCGACCTGACAATTTCCGGAGCAATTAACAAGCCGCAGACACTACAGCCAAAAGGTATTATTCGACTTTCGAACTGGTTTGCGGCCGCCGCAGACGGCACAGCTCCGCAAACTTTCAGCACGGACATAAAGTTCGACGGACCAAAACTACAACTTGAGAATCTTGCTGTCACAGACGCAAACAACCTCGAGTGGTTAAGTGCGAATACTTCAAACATAATCCTCGAAAACTGGCCCGGCCCGCAGCCCGTCCTGACGGGGATAGAAACGGATGGGCTGAAACTGTTCGTTTACCTGATTGACGACAAGCTCCGCCTGCCTGTCAATTTGCCTTCGGATGAATCAGAAAACCAAACCAGCGACAATATCAACCTGCAAAAACTGACAATCAGCAATGCATTAATCGGTATAGCCAATCGAAAAAACTCGAAACTGACATTTGATTCTTTGTCACTCAAGCCCGCAGAACAAAAAGGCTTCTATGACGTTTCACTGACCTATGATAAGGCACAGGAACCTGAACCGGATACGATACGTCTAAACGGCGTAGTAAACCCAAAAACCACAGAGGCGAGGCTCACACTTCAAATGAATCACAAAGCTCTCAAGCAGGAAACCGCGGTCATCTTCGCTGCATTAGGAATACCGGAAGCCTCCGGTGAAGGTAAGTTAACCGCCGATATAAAAATTACCGGTCTTTTGAATGAGCCGTCAAAATTACAATCCAGCGGCAATGTCAAATTAGACCAGTGTACTTTATACATCAATAACAGTGTTTTCGCAAAAAACATTATTACTACAGGCTGGCTCGAAAACAAAAGCCTCAGCTTTGACCGGTTCGATGCCCTTGTATGCAACGGTCCGGCCAGCGGCTTATTTTATATCCAGGCCAAACAGGGTAAACTGGTAGAGTACGGCGGGCATTTCTCAGGCGATAAAATGAGCTTTGTTGAGCTGACGTCCATCTTCGGGGGCCCGGGCAAAAAAGCGTCAACAGGTTTCGTCAAACTCAATTACTACTTCACCGCCGACAGCAACAGTATCAATAGCCTCAGAGGAGACGGACAGCTTGTCCTCGACAATGCGGACATTACCGTCATCCCGATAATCCCACAACTGTTCAAATTAATGGGGCTGATCAAACTCGATCCTTTGAATGTGTCCGATACCCATTGCGCATTCGGTATGACCGGACCGATAGTGAAGGTCAAAAGCGCCCATATAGCCAATACTTTCGGTGCGATAGAAGTCGAACCCGGCGGAACCATTAATCTTCAAAAACGTACTGTCGATATGTACGTGATAACCGTACCGCTCAGGCAGCTTGATGCTATTGCACGCCGCATACCGTTTGCCGATATCTTTTTCAACTTGAAAGACAAGCTCACTCGATTTTACATAAGGGGACAATGGTCGTCACCGCCGACCAAATTAATAACCAAGACACCAATAAAAGACATCAGAGAAGGCAGCGTCGGCTTCTTTAAGGATATCGCAAGAAACGGTGGAAACTTCGGCAGAAATATGCTGGAAAGATTCGGAGTTTTGTTATCTGCAACACAAAACAATACAAAATAAGGAGTCTGTAATTCGATGCCCGACAAGCGCTCTCATCGAGGTCCGCATCCGTCTGATAAGCAGTTGTTCGCACAGAGCAAATTGCCCGACCTCAGAGTGGCCCTGACCGATTATTCTTTGCTGCTGACTAAAGGCTATGCCGAAAAGAGCGCACTTAAATTAGTCGGCGACAAATTCTCGCTGACCGAAAGACAGCGATTGGCCGTAATGCGTTCCGCCTGTTCCGACCAGCAGCTTGCATCCCGAAAGCAAAGACGACTTGAATTACAAAAACTCACCGGTCGGTCTGTCGCAGTTGACGGCTACAATGCATTGATTACCATAGAGGCGGCAATAAGCGGGGCCGTCTTACTCAAAGGCCGCGACGGCTCCTATCGTGACCTTGCAAGTATTCACGGAACATACCGCAAAGTCGACGAGACAATCCCCGCTGTACAACTGATAGGTACGTTCCTGCACCAGTCCGGAGCAGGTGAGGTTCTTTGGCTATTGGACAGCCCCGTCTCAAACAGCGGCCGACTTAAAACACTAATAGGCAAACTGGCACGTGAAAACAACTGGAACTGGCAAATTGAACTCATCATCAGTCCCGATGCCGAGCTGAAAAAGACCGATTCGATTGTAGTAAGCAGCGACAGCGTCGTGCTCGATACCTGTAAAACATGGGTAAACCTGGTCGCTGAAATCATTAAATATAAAATAACCGACGCCTGGATTATCGACATGTCCGTCTGAATCGTTATAATAATCAGATAATCAGCCGGAGCCTGAATAAATATAAGAAAGGGGCAGATAAATGGACGGCATAAATAAAGAAGAACATATCAACGCCGAAACCACAGACGAAATTGAAGTACGTATTGTCAACGTCGAACCGATGCGAATTGCAAGTGTTCGAGTCGTCAGTAAAAATCCGGAACAGCAGGCATGGCAAAAGCTGAGTACCTGGGCCGAAGCCGAGGGCCTGCTGGACGACCTTGAAAAACACCCTGTATTCGGCTTTAATAATCCCAGCCCGTCGCCCGGCCACAAGGAATACGGCTACGAGTTCTGGATCGGTGTGGATTCGGACACTGATGCAGAAGGCGAAATCGAAATTAAAGACTTTCCCGGCGGGCTTTATGCGGTAACCTCATGCACAAGTCCGGCCGTTGTAGGACCGACATGGATACGGCTCTGGAATCATGTCAACTCGGACAAGTGCGAATACAAATGGCGCAAAACCCACGAGCTTGAAAGACTCCTGAATCCCCGCGCTTCCGAAGATGATTACGAATTCGACCTGTACCTGCCGATAGAATAATTCAAACCGCATCGATCAGTTTTCGGATTGTATAAAGGTCGATTTCCTCGAGACTGTTGCAGATTAAATCGGCGCCGGAGAGGTGTTCGGCAGTTGCGGAATTTGTCACCGCGATACATTTGGCCCCCGCTGCTATTGCCGCCTGTACGCCGCTGGGAGCGTCTTCAAAAACAACACAATTTGCAGGCTCGATACCCATTCGCCTCGCAGCGGTAAGAAAAAGCTCGGGATTAGGCTTCTTTTTCGTAATCTCGCTGCCGGTAACATAAACCATTTTCTTATACGGCACTTTTACGGATTCCAGAATTGCACGGGACAGCTCGAGCGACGCGGATGTAGCAATAGCCAAACGAAAATCGCATCTCTGCAACGCCCCATTTATCAGCTCTAATACACCCGGAAATGCAGGAAGCGGTTCTTCCTGTATCGCCTTTATCAGGTATTGCTCGCGCAATTGAGCCGCATCTTTGATTTGCTGCTCCGTCAATCGCAGGCCGTGCACATCCGCTGCGGCCTTAACATATTTCTCCGCCCCCCTGCCTATGCCGGCATCGAAATCCTCCGGTTTGACACCCTTCAGGCCGAACATATCTTCGAAGACCATTATAGTAACCTTAGCATTGACCGGCTCGGTATCGGCAATCAGACCATCTACATCAAAAATCAGACCATATAATTGGGCCATATCAAAAAGCAAAAAGTAAATATCAAAATTACAAAGTAAAAATCAAATAAAATTTATTGGTGTTAAAATACATACATACAGTAACTCTGTCAAGGTTGGAGACGAACGTGCCATAAAGAAGCCTATGGGTACGATTTCAATTTATACACTTTGATATGTCATTTTGATTTTTACACTTTAATATTTGATTTTTTTTGCCGCGTTTTTGGTATGCAGCGCATTTATAATAGCGATGATAGTTGGAACCATTAAACTCCGGAGTACGGTTAACGTGGACAAAGAAAACCAACTGGTGGCCCAGGCACGATATGATTCTACAGCCTTCGTGCGGCTGTATCGCAGGCATTACGATGCGATATTTCGATATTGCGTACACCGGCTGTTCGAAAGGACGGCCGCCGAAGATGTTACTTCGGAAGTATTTCTCAGGGTTGTTGAAAAACTCGAATATTTCAGCGGTTCGGAAAAGCAGTTTCGCAACTGGCTTTATAAAATCGCAACCAACTCCGTCAACAATCATCTGAGAAAATCCGCCCGTCGAAATAATCTCTTGAAAATCACCCGCGAGCAGATCGCCGAAACTGCTGATAATTGCGAACAGGCAATTGAAAAAATGGCCTTTTTGAAAGTCGCCATACTGGCTCTTAAACCGCGGTACCAAACTATCATCACCCTGCGTTTCTTTGAAAATCTGAAATTAACCGAAATCGCCGAGGTGCTCGGCTGTAATCCAGGCACTGTTAGAAGCCAGTTATCACGGGCACTGACTAAGTTGCGAAAGAAAATGGCCCAAGAGTCCATTGAGAAATAAAAGGTCATCAAAATGAATAATGACGAAAAACAATTCGAAAATTTTATCAAAGATATTAAATTTGATGATACTCCCGATACCGCTCATCGTGACGAACTTGAACATAATCTTCTGGCCGCTCTGGCAAAGCAACCTCGGCACAAACAACAGACTGTAAATATTTGGAGAAAGATTATGAGCTCAAGAATAACAAAAATATCGGCTGCGGCGGCTGCAATTATTATTATCGCCATTTTCGGATGGATATCATATAATCCGGATTTACCGCAGATAACATCACTTACTTTACTTGCCAAAGCATCTGCCGCCGAGCAGTCACTTTTTTACGGCTCCGGCGGTATTATACATAT
>CAZKYP010000082.1:0-14030 GCA_964556885.1 uncultured Pirellulales bacterium
GAATGCGAAAAGGGCAAAAGTTAAAAGACCGGATAAGCCGAAGATATATTCAGAAAGTAACCTGAATAATCAAGGATTTTATGCTTGTTCAGACAAGTGAAAACCCGGTCGCCGATTTTATCGCGATGGTCGTCGTCTTTTTGATGGCCATCGGGACGGTTTTCGTCTTCTCGGCCAGCGCCAACATCGGTCAGGAATTCGATCTTGAGAGATTTTACAACTACCCCGGCCTGCGGCAGATTATGTTCTTTCCTCTTGCCTGTCTTATAATGTATGGATTGTCTCATTTCAATTATCGCAGATTAAGCATCGATAACGGCTGGTATAAAAATCCGACGGTCTATCTAATGGCTTTGAGTATCGTGCTGCTTATCATTGTTCTGTCGCAGCGATTCTTTCCCGTGCTTCCGGGTCTTGTCCCGAAGATAAACCAGCATTATCGCTGGCTGAAAATCCCGCTCGGGCCGATAGCAGTCAGCTTCCAACCATCTGAGCTTGCAAAATGGTCCACAATTTTCTTCTTAGCCGCCGTTTGCGACAGGATCGGCACCGATATAAGGCTGTTCTGGAAAAGGTTCCTTCCCATTTGTTTACTCGTAGGTTTAATCGTGGGATTGATAATAGTCGAAGACTTCGGCACGGCCGCATTTGTCGGATTACTGGCCTTTTTAATACTGATAATCGCGGGAGCCAGGTGGTGGCATATCCTTACTCCGGTGCCGTTCGGCGTTATCGCCGTCTTTTTCGGGGTGATTCGCTCACCGGCCCGAATGATGCGGATTACCGCATTTCTGAATCCGGACAAATGGTCCGACTCGGCCGCTTACCAGGCCAGCCAGTCGCTTATCGCCCTCGGCTCCGGTGGACTGTACGGCAAAGGTCTGGGAATGGGAATCTGTAAATACGGGCACCTGCCGGAGGACACAACTGATTTTATCTTCGCAATTATCGGAGAAGAGCTCGGCTTTTTTGGAAACGTCGCGGTCATCCTGCTGTTTGTTATCTTCATCTGCCTGGGAATTTATGTGGTTGTCCGCTGTAAGGACCGATTCGGGCAGCTTTTGGCCGGAGGGATTGTACTGGCGATTGCTATTCAGGCGGCGATCAATATCGGCGTGGTGACCGTCGTCCTGCCGACAAAAGGTATGCCGCTTCCGTTCGTGAGCGCCGGCGGGACGAGTATGCTGCTGTCATCTGCGGCGGTCGGAATATTATTGAATATCGCAAGACAAACCGCCTCCAAAACCGACGAATCCGAGTATTGAGCAACAATCTCAGCTTGATGCGAACAATTCTGCCGTCTCTTGTTTCAACAAGGCCCAGAGAGAATAAATCCCTACGGCAGTCCCGAAAGGGATATTCAGCAAACCTATTACGCTCAGAATAAGGACCAGAATCCGAGCCCATCCTCTGTGCTTAATGAGTCCTATACCGCCAACTAAACCTGGTAAGGCAAAAAAAGCAAAAAAGAAAGCTATAATGGGACCAACAATTGAAGTGATACGAATTGCTTCGGGATCTTCCGAAAGGCGGCCGCCTCCGACAACGGCTACAAAAATTATTGCGGCAATAAATAGTCCTATCAAGCTAAAACCGATGTTAATAGCACCAACCACCAAAACGTGCTTTTCCATAGGATTATCCTTTGCGGGGGCAGGAGCTGCTACAACAGCGGGGACAAGTGGCTTCCTGCCGGAAGAAATATCCTCGACGTCTGTCTTTACCTCGCTGGCGTGCTGGTATCGCCGCTCAGGTTCTTTCTCCAGCGAGCGAAGCACAACATTGTCAAGCCTGACATCGACATGCACCTTTTGCGACGGCGGGGCGAATCGACCTATCGGCAGTTCGCCGGTAAGCATCTCATAGAAAACAACTCCAAGAGAATATATATCGGCCCGATGATCCACCTGGCCGGGGTGCTCGATTTGCTCCGGGGCCATATAATGCGGCGTACCCATTTTCTGGCCGTCCTGTGTCAGCGTGTACATAGTCGCCGGGCGGTCCAGCAGCTTGGCCAGACCGAAGTCGGCGATTTTCACCCTGCCTTTTGTGTCGATAAGAATGTTTTCCGGCTTGATGTCACGATGTACCACACCTTCCTGGTGAGCATAATTCAGGGCCTCGCAGATTTGCGGGACGATGACCAGAGCTTCGGCGGGTGTTAGTTTTCGGGTCTGGATTATACGCCGCAGATCCGTACCTTCCACAAACTCCATTATAAAATAAAACAAACCGGATTCGGTACGACCGAAATCATGCACGGTGACAATATGCGGATGATTCAGCTTCGCAAGAGAGCGTGCCTCACGGGAAAACCGCTCGGCGAAGGCTTCACTTTGACCGACTAAGGGCGGCAGAATTTTCAGGGCTATCATCCGGTCGAGCTGTTTTTGCCGGGCCTTGTACACCGCTCCCATCCCGCCCTGGCCGAGCAATTCGATAATCTCCAATTGCGGGAACTGCTGAGCAAGTTCGGATATCTCAGGCGGCACGAAACCCGGCTTATTGTTTTCAACTGAATTATCACCCTGGCCCGACGAGGCCTCAGACTGGTCGCCTTCGGTCGGCAGGCCGAGTTTCATAAGACATTGCGGACAAAGCCCCTGCGGAGCATCGGCCGGAAGATTACCGCCACATTCTGTACATTTTCTTTCTTCGTCCATATAAATATCCTTTCGGATGTTAAAACATACTCAGAAACGTAATCGCCGCTACAACACCAAGCAAGATACCGACTATTGCCAATCCGGTCTGAACAGGTGGATTTTTCCCTTTCGTTTTAAGCACCCGGATTCCCAGGAAAATCGACAAGAATATAAACAGGAATGTAAACGGAAAAATAGTTGCCATTCCTGCGGATATGACACCGAGCAGCCCGAGAATACACGATGCAATAGATATTCCAAGGTTGTTGTCCCCGGCAGAAAGATGTGAGTACCGTTGCTCTGAAGATTTGGGAGTCCTGAGCTTGGCGAATTCGGCCTTTTCACGCTCGAAAGTCTCCTTGACCTGTCCCACCGCTGAGACGGCGAACTGGCGTACCTGCGGCGGGATCGAAACATCTGTCTGTTCCTGGCCGAAAGCTGCCTTGATTTCTTCTTTGGCCAACAATACCAGCGCCCAGATTCCCATCGGCACTCCAACAATAGCACCAGCAGAAAATGGGAAAATCGCAAGGACACTACCCCACCACGCCGCGCGATGTGATCGCAATTGCATTAGATTCCAGCCGCCGATGATAATAAAAATCCCATAAGCCGCCATCATACAAACAATCGTTAATCTAATGAAACCGGGCAAAAAATTAAATCCAAAAAGCCGCCCGGACAAACCAACATTCAACGTCGAAATAAAGGTCGCAAATAATGCTCCCACAACAGCCAGACAATTAATTGCTCCGGCGATTATCAATCCTACGGAAGGGATCCAGACACGATGCCTGGCTTCTTCGGCCTGATTATCAGCCTTGAATCTTTGGAACGCTTTACGTGCCGGGCCTGTTTTAGGCGTTCCCGAATAAGAAATATTCTCAACGTCGGTTTTTACCTCGGAGGCGTGCTGATAACGAAGTTTTGGCTCTTTCTCAAGCGTTTTAAGTACAACTTCATCCAAACGGACATCAATATGAACCTTCTTCGAAGGAACAGGAAACCGCCCGAGCGGAAGCTCACCCGTGAGCATCTCATAGAACACAACACCCAGAGAGTATATATCAGCCCGATGGTCTACCTGACCGGGGTGCTCGATTTGCTCCGGGGCCATATAATGCGGCGTTCCCATTCTCTGCCCGGCCTTGGTAAGCGTATATGCCGTCGCGGGCCGATCCAGCAATTTCGCCAGGCCGAAGTCGGCAATCTTTACCTTGCCTTTCTTGTCCAGCAGAATATTCTCCGGTTTGATGTCACGATGTACGATTCCCTCCTCATGGGCATATTGCAGGGCCTCGCAGACCTGAGGGATAATAGCGAGCGCCTCAGCCGGTGAAAACTGACCGGCCTGAATCACCCGCCGCAAATCCGTCCCATCGACAAATTCCATTATGAAGTAGTAGAGGCCGTCTTCTGTGTGGCCGAAATCATAAACCATAACTATATGCGAATGATTAAGTCTTGCCAGAGAACGGGCCTCGCGGACAAAACGCTCGGAGAAGGCCTCGGCCTGACCGACCTGCGACGGCAAAATTTTCAATGCCACAAAACGGTCAAGCTGTTTCTGGCGGGCCTTGTAAACGGCCCCCATACCGCCCTGACCCAATAATTCAATAATTTCAAGTTGTGGAAATCGCGCCGCTAAATCTTGTATCGTCGGAGGTGTAAAGCCGATATGCTTATAAGAATCGTCCGGAATATTACGATTATCGTCAGATGCAGAACCATTTTCCGTTTCTAAACCGCCCGGCAGGCCAAGCTCCATAAGACATTGCGGACAAAGCCCTTGCGGGGCATCGGCTCCAAGCCTGCCGCCACACTTTGAACAATGCCTTTCCTGATCCATAATTGTAACCCTTTTTAATAAACTGTAATCTTTCGACCGTTACTTACATAAAATATCGAAAAGGTTACAGAGCTTATAATTTTTGAGTGCTTTAAAACTGTGAGCTTACCTTGCCAGGGCGGCGAAAAGCTCACGAATTTCCTCATCAATCTGGTCTTCACTGGCCACCGTCTGGGATATCTCCTCCCTCAGAAGCCGGCGATATCGCCGCCTGAGCCGATGAACTGCAACTCTGACGGCACCTTCGGTCATCCGGATCTCCGTGGCGATTTTTTGGTAGGGAACAGAGTTTTTCTCCGCTGTTAAGTAAACTTTTAACAAATCGAACTGTTTTTGCTTTTTTGCATTTACCGCCTCGGAATGCAAACGAGTCATTGTCCTCTCAAGCACCGTAAGTGCCCAGGACCGCTCAAAAATTTTGTCCGGTGACAGCTCGTCGGACGGTTCGAGCGAATAACGATTTTCGGCATTTTCAAGGTTCATGGAGATGATATTGCGGTCGCCGCCGCGTTTTTGCGCGCGGGCGTAGGCACGTTCATTGGCCAGAAAATGTTTGAATGCCGTCAATAAAAATGATCGGAATTTGCCGCGTTTCGGGTCCGCCAGGCGAAGCCCGTGCTTATCAAGCAGGCCCGCAAAAAATGCCTGTGTGCAATCCTCGGCCTTGTCGCTGCTGTATCCCTGCCGGCGAAGATAGGCATAGAGCGGGAACCAGTAAGTCCGGCAAAGCGTCTCCAATGCAGGCTCGTAATCGGTGGACTCGGGCTTGCCCGCAGCCAGAACTACGCTCCAGTGAGTAGTTGCGAACCGGCTCGTTCGGCCCTGAGCAGAATTTTTTGACGGATCGTACGACATTTCCCTTGTACCTACTTTTCAACGTATCGAGTGCTTAATATTTTATCAGGATATACTCTATCTTAAAAAAAAGCAACCGTATCAAAAAGAATATTCGACGCCTCTGCCGCATTATAAAGACAGTTTCGGGAGGATTGGTTTATTTATAAAAAGCAATACGAAGAAATCTTTTGACATTTTGTTGTACACGCATTACATTTTTCATCAGGTTCAAAAATACAATAAGAAAAATTACAGATAGGAGCAGAAAAATGAAAAAAGGAATATGGATCAATCTGGTATTGGCAATGTCGGTAATATACATATCCGGCTGTGCGAAAAAGGAAGCAACACCAACAGAACCCACCCCGGCAAAGGAGACAAAAAAAATGGACGCTCAGGAAGAATCTTTTGGTAAAACGCCCGACGGCAAGCAGATTAACATATACACATTGACCAATACAAACGGCATCAAGGTCAAAATAATGAGCTACGGAGCAACCGTGGTTTCGCTGCAACTTCCGGACAGAAACGGTAAAATTGCAGATGTAGCGCTTGGTTTCGACACATTAGACGGATACCTGACAAGTCACCCGTACTTCGGAGTGACGGTGGGCAGGTACGCCAACCGAATCGGCGGAGCCAAGTTTACACTCGAAGGAGTCGAACACAAATTGGCGGCCAACGACAGCAACAATTCCCTGCACGGCGGCCTGAAGGGTTTCGATAAAGTGGTCTGGAAAACGGATAGCTACAGTGCTAACGACAAAGAAGCTATGGTAAAATTCAGCTACGTCAGCGAGGACGGCGAAGAAGGCTATCCGGGCAACCTTGCCTGCAGTGTCACTTTTACCCTCACAGCGGACAATGAGCTGAAGTTCAGCTATGAGGCGGAAACGGACAAAACCACCGTTATTAATCTGACAAACCACACCTATTATAATCTTGCGGGACAGGGTAACGGCGATATTCTCGGCCACGAGCTCATGTTGACCGCGGACAACTACACACCGGTCGATGCAGGCCTGATACCCACCGGCGAAATCAAAAGCGTAAAAGGCACACCAATGGACTTCACAACCCCGGCGGCTATAGGTTCAAGAATCGACCAGGTCCCCGGCGGTTATGACCATAACTACGTACTCAACAGCGGCGGCGGCAAAATGGCCCTGGCGGCAAGGGTATACGAGCCTACAAGCGGCCGCGTAATGGAAGTCTCCACAACCGAACCCGGTATCCAGTTCTATTCCGGCAACTTCCTGGATGGAACTATTACCGGCAAGGGCGGCAAAGTGTACAAAAAACACTATGGTTTCTGCCTGGAGACTCAACATTTCCCGGATTCACCGAACAAACCGGAGTTCCCGTCAGTAGTTCTAAATCCGGGCCACAAGTATACAACGGAAACTATAGAGAAATTCTCCACAAAATAAGTAAGACATAAAGCTGCTTAATCTTGAAGTGTCAAGTGACTCAGGCGAGATAAATCTCGTCGCCTGGTGTGATTGGCGGTATCTGCCCCAGTTTTGCTTTGACTTCGTCCTTATCCAAAGCAAAGCCCGGCGCGATTTCCAAAAGGCAATCGACAGAGCCGTCTGTCTTTCGCGGCACAGTGACACCGGCCGATTCGAGCCAGGCGGCCGCCCGGGCGACAATCATGTGCCTCGCGGTCTCGGCGCTGTCTACACCCGTTGCGTTTTTGGCCGGGGCGAATTCCTCCTCACGAATTGTCTGGAGAATTATCGACTTCGAAGCCAATGGTAAGGCGTCAAACACGAAACTTTCCAGCTTTACGCCTTCGGACACTACCGGATTTCCCTTTTCGTCTATATGAGCAATTTTCTTTACCGCCTTGTGCAGCGGCAGAGAAAGATCGCCTGACGTCAGTTTTTCTACGAACTTGCGGTTAATAATATGAATGGCAATACTGCCAAGCTCAAATACCAGGGAACCGTCGGGATTTTGTCTTTCAGCCAAATCGTCGGGCATATCGCTGTATTCGATGACGTTAACTTTGCCGTCTACCAGGCAGAAATTTCCAATCTTCTCCTTTGGACCGGTTTTTATCAATGCCTTTGAAGACATCTCGGCCTGATCGAGCGCATGCAATCCGATAAAGAGCGGATCGAAAATATTTATCAGCGCGTTATCGACCTGCCAGTAGCTTATATACTCGACGCCGCGTTTTTTCATTTCATTTAGGGCCCCGCTGGCGGCCAGAGCGGTAAGACTACCACCGTGACCATCCGGAGAGCAGCTTAATTTTCCTTCTTCGGCAAGTAAGATTCTTCCATCTTTACTGAAATTCGGCAGCACCCCCTGTTGAAATATAAAGACATTCTCCTTACCCAAACCGTAGTAATTATTATCCTTAAAAACTTCAACGGTCTGGATATGATTCAGCGGGCTGGTCATAACATACCAGGGACATTTCGCCCCATATTTTTTTGAAACCGCCGCGATTGTCTCAGCAAAAATCCGGAATAATGTTTTTTTCTTAACCGGGCTGATGGGATAATTTCCCTTCGGACCGTCGAATCCAAGGCGGGTCCCCTGGCCGCCGGCGACGACAAAGGCCGCCACTTTACCGTCCGATATCAGTTTTTTCCCCAACTGAATTGCATCGGCATATTTTCGAGTCTGCTTCGAATCAACAGGTAAAGGTTTATAAGAGTCGGCCTGCTTCAAATCCCCGCTGACCGGGGCAGATGCCGGTTTTTGAATGAAATCTTCGATCCATCGGTCGATTTTCCGGAAATCAAGCCCCCGAATTTGCTCCAGCAACTCCTGCTTTCGGACCGAATCCAACTGGTCCCAGAACGCCAAAAGGTGGCTTTGTCTGTGCTTTGTTAGTAACTCTTTTATATCATCGTAAGTCTTATAATTTCCCATATCTTTGATTCCAGGCTGAAAAAAAGGGATATTAGGATAATCGTAAAGAATTTTCAAGAAACTTGAGCAATTTGACGAAAATTATTTGACAGAAAAGAAATCTTGTGCTAATATTTACCTTATAGACAGGTTGGTTTGACATAATTTATATATCATAATTAATAACAGTCATCATAAATTTGCCCAATATCATACCAAAAAACCGCCTGTGGGTGAGGAAAGTGGATTTGTAGTTAAATCAGGGTTTGTGAGTTAGAAACAGGTCAGGTACAGAAAAGGTCAATTGCGTTAATCCTACACGGGTAAAAAACCGATTTTAAGAACTAAATCAGTCGTTCTCAGTGAAAATATGTCAAAACTAAAGGAGATTCGCGGGAAAATTGTGTTTTAGTGGTCAATGTTATTGTGGTAGTAGAAAATTTCTATCATAACGTAAACCGAGAGTATATCTGAGAATGGCCGAACTTGTGAATCTCAAAAGAAAAAAAGGAGAAAAAGATGAGGAAGAAAAAAGGTTTTACATTAGTTGAGCTGCTGGTCGTGATCGCGATCATAGCCCTGCTGATGGGTATTCTGATGCCGGCACTGGCCAGAGTAAGGCAGATTGCCTTCAGAATGGTCTGCGGAACAAATCTGTCCGGCATGGGCAAGGCTATGCTGATCTATGCCCAGGATTATGACGATGAATATCCACGGGCGGGCGGCCCTCAAAGTATTTGGGCCCGTAACGTAAAGAGCTGGTCTGCTACAGACCGGTTTGGCGCCTATGGTATTACAACCACTGGCGAAAGCGGACAGGCAAGCATCTCGTCCTGCCTCTACCTGCTGGTTAAGTACGCCGAAGTTACATCAAAGTCGTTTGTCTGCAAGGGTGATTCATCGGTTACCGAGTTCAAGGCCGCAGACTATAATCTGGGCGACAGGGACCCGATCACTCTCTGGGACTTCGGTCCGCAATTAGAAGCGGAAAAACATTACAGCTATGCGTATCATCACCCCTTCGGTGTGTATGCTCTGACAACTGCGAGCGATCCCGGTTGTGCCGTAGCCGCCGACAGAAATCCGTGGATAACCAATGAGGCCGCGGAACGCAGAACCACCTGGACGGAATTCAACCCAACAGGCGGTAAGGAATACATCCAACTGGGTAACTCAATGTCTCACCAGGAAGACGGACAGAACGTTCTGTTTATGGACGGTCACGTTGGCTTCGAGGACAAATCGTTCTGCGGCGTCAACGACGATAATGTCTTCACACAATGGGCCAGCACTGTGGATGTGATGAAAGGCACCATGCCTGAAGCACAAAGCGCAAACTGCAAGCCTTTGGACAGAACAGACTCGCTCCTGGTTATGGACGGCGAAGGTGTAGCTGCTCCGCCTAAGGGCAGATCATGCTTCCTTCCCAATACACCGGTTTGGGTGAACGGCGAAATGGTCTCCATCCAGAACGTAAGCACCGGTCAGATGATCGGCAAAGTCTGCTGTGCCCTGTCTGACAAGGTCGAGACGGTACAGGTCCATGAAGGTACATGGGAATGCCGCGACGTTACGCTTGAGAACAGTAACGTTATCAGCGTCGTTGATTCACACTGCTTCATGCTCGATTCCGGAAAATGGATTCCCGCACAGAAGCTGGCAAGCGGCATGAGCCTCAAATCACTTAACGGCACCGTCACCATCAAGAGCGTCGTCGTCAGGACAATGCCTTTCGTCGGAAAGGTCTACAACCTGAAGATCAACGGCTCAGATCAGTACAACGTAGGTAAAGACGGCGTCGTCGTGCGTGATTTCTAAGAGTCGACTGTTATTGATGGTCGAATCGCACGATACGCGATTTGTCTGCAATGATTACGAAGCGGCCTTATGCCTCCGGGTGTAAGGCCGTTTTTATGCGCCGGTCCAATTACGCTTATCAAAGCCTGAACCTTGCAAATTCGAACCGACGTCGCTATTATGATCCGAATGGCAGCAAAATCAAAAAAGGATAAAGACAAACACGGTCCGGTGGCGGTCAACAAGAAGGCCTACGGCAACTTCGAGCTTGTCGATAAATTCGAGGCCGGCCTTGCGCTGCTGGGTTCGGAGGTCAAATCACTCCGAGCCGGCACAGTTGACCTGAGCGGTTCGTACGCGAGAATCGACAACGAGCAGTGCTGGCTGGTAGGCGCCAGTATAGCCCAATATCAGCAGGCCGGGAGCCGTCAGCACGAGCCGACAAGGAAAAGAAAACTACTGCTGCACAAAACCGAGATTCACAGGATAAAGACCAAACTCGAGCAGCGGGGCTTCACATTTGTACCCCTGCGGATTTATTTTAATGATCGAGGCATTGCAAAAATTGAATTAGCCCTTGCAAGAGGCAAGAGAAAATACGATAAACGACAGACTATAACCGAGCGCGAGCAGAAAAGAGACGTTGACAGAAACATGAAAAAATATCGCAGGTAACGGATCATTCAAAGGATGTAAGCTATGGCCAAAGAAGAAAACAAAGAACCCAAGAAAATCATAGTCGATGAAGACTGGAAGCAGGAAGCCCAAAAAGAAAAAGAGATTCTCGCCGCACAGGAAGAGGCCGAAACGGAAAAACAACAGGATGAAAAAGATTACGGCCCTCTGCCGGAAGGCAACTTTGCAGCCCTGATAAGCATGCTTACGACGCAGGCATTGTTCGCCATGGGCCTTCTGCATATCAAAGGCCAGGAGAAGAGAGAGCCCGACCTGGCGCTGGCAAAATACAATATCGACATGCTCGAGACCCTCGAAGAAAAAACGAAGGGCAACCTGACCGTGGAAGAAGAAACCGTTCTTGGCAACACCCTCAGCGAGCTTCGCATGGGCTACGTAAAAATTGCAGGGTAATCGGAATTGGCGAATATATTAGACAAAATAATTGCCGACAAACGAATCGAGGTGCAGTCCCGGCAGGCGCAGACGAGCCTCGAACAGTTGAAAGAGCAGGTCTGCGGCCTGCCGAAGTGCCGCAATTTTTACAAGGCCGTCACAAAAACCAACAGCCGCGGCTTAAACGTCATCGCGGAAATCAAGAAAGCGTCCCCGTCGGCCGGGCTTATCAGGGAGGACTTCGACCCGGTCACAATCGCACAAATTTACAAAAGATGCGGGGCCGATGCAATCAGCGTCCTTACCGACGAAAAGTATTTTCAGGGCAGGCTCGAATACGTCCGGCTGGTGCACGAAGCGGTGGATTTGCCTATCCTGCGAAAGGACTTTATCATAGATGAATGGCAGGTCTACGAATCCCGGGCTGCCGGAGCCGACGCAATGCTGCTGATTGCAGACGCCTTAAAGCCCGCCGAGCTGATGGACATGATGATAATCGCCGCCGAGCTGACTTTGACCGTGCTTTTGGAGGTCCACAACGCCGACACACTGATGAATATCCGCAGCGTAATCGGCTTTCCCAAAAAAGGCTACAGCGTCCTGGGAATCAACAACCGCGACCTGACAACAATGAAAGTCGATTTGAATACGACGAGCCGGCTGGCCCGGCTTTTGGATAACACGAATGAGCTTGTGGCCGAAAGCGGGATAAAGACGCGGGCCGACGTTGAAAAGCTCAAAGCTGTCGGCGTAAAAGCAGTCCTGATAGGCCAGACGCTGTGCAAACATCCCGACATAGAAGAAAAATTCGTCGAGCTGTTCGGCAATTGATGAATCTATCTTAAATTCTCGAAGATTTGAAAAAGGCAAAAAAATGAATGCTATCCTCTACATAATTTTAGGTCTGATCACAGGTATTCTCAGCGGTATGTTCGGCCTGGGCGGCGGCATAATTGTAATTCCCGCCCTGGTCATTCTATTTGGCCTTTCGCAGCATCAGGCCCAGGGCACGACGCTGGCGATGATGGTGCCGCCGATCGGCCTGTTAGCGGCGTGGACCTATTACAAGGATGGATTCGTCGATTTGAAAATCGCCGCACTTCTTTGCATCGGCTTTTTCTTCGGGGGCCTGATTGGAGCCAAATTCGTCACAGCTCTTTCCGACCCCGTCCTGCGAAAAATCTTCGGTATCTTCATGCTCATAATCTCAGTCAAAATGATACTGACTAAATAAATGGATGCAGAAAAACTAAGGTCCCCATTTTAAACCACCAAAATGTCTGGTTTTTACAAATTCTAAATGCAAATCACCGAACAATATGACACACCCTTTACCATTAAACTCATCTTCATAATCACGAATTGAGCTGCAGCCGCCAACAGGATTAGCAGCAGGAGCAGTTTCAAACAATAAAACAACATTCTTAGGTATTTGCCTTAAAGGAATCCCTGTTAAATTTTCATTAAGTGCAAAGCAGCTAAATTTCCCAGGCAGACCGGATACATCTAATCCGGCGCCATCTGATCCTAAACAAGAAGATATCTTGGGATTAAAATCAGTCAAGGCATTACACCAGTTGTTAAATGGAGGTAGTTGCCCATCATGGTCTTTAGAATATTCTTTTATTGTCTCGGCAATCTGTCTAACATCTCTCGAGCGACCCCCCGATATAGAAGATCTTACTGTTTCAAATACATCCACAGAGGGCATTGATAGAAGGGCCAATGAAAATCCGGCTAAGGCGTATTTGATATTTTTAATTCTCGGCTTTGTAAACAAAACCAAAACTAAAGATACAACTATAAAAATCAAAACCAAACATCTCAATCCAAAACTTAAAATAAATGAATTTCCCGCAATAAACATTGCAACGGAATACTCATGAACCAATCCCTGGTTAACGTAAAACGCCAAAACACTGATTAGAGAGAGTATAAATACAACAATACCCAAATGCAGAGACAAACGTGCGAAGATAGTCGCGCCAGGCTTTTTCAGAATATCAGAGATCATTCTCCCTATTCTCATCAGAAAATTCTTTTTATTTTCCCTGGGCTTTCTGGATTTTGGCCCATTCGTCTTTCAGGGTGACGGTCCGATTGAATACGAGCCTGGAATCGGTTGTGTCGGGATCGACGCAGAAATAGCCCAGCCGCTCAAACTGGAATCTTTGCAGCGGCCCGGCTTTGGCAAGTGACAATTCCACCTTGCAGTTAGTCAGCACCTCCAGCGAATCCGGATTCAAATTGGACGTGAAATCTTTGCCTTCCTCCGTTTCATCGGGATTTTCCTTAGTAAAGGGATTATTGTACAATCTCACTTCCGCATCAAGTGAATTAGCAGCGCAGACCCAGTGCAGCGTAGATTTGACCTTGCGGCCGTCCGGAGCATCGCCGCCCCGCGTAGCGGGATCGTATGTACAATGCAGCTCGACAATTCGACCCTTGGAATCTTTAACGACACTCTGGCAGGTAATAAAATACGCATACCGCAGGCGGACTTCCCGGCCGGGGGCCAGCCGGTAGAATTTCTTCGGCGGCTCTTCCATAAAGTCGTCCTGCTCGATATAAAGCTCGCGGGTGAAGGGCACCTTGCGAGTACCGGCGGCAGGGTCCTCCGGATTATTGACGGCGTCAAGCTCATCTATCTGGCCTTCCGGGTAGTTATCGATAATCACCTTGAGCGGACGAAGCACCGCCATCACGCGAGGTGATGTCCTGTTCAAATCCTCGCGCAGACAGTATTCCAGCAGCGCCATATCGACCGTGCTGTTGAATTTGTTGACGCCGATTCGCCTGCAGAATTCACGAATAGCTTCCGGCGAATAGCCGCGCCTTCGCAGGCCGCTGATAGTCGGCATTCGCGGGTCGTCCCAGCCTTTGACGTGTTTTTGCTGAACTAACTGCAGGAGCTTTCGTTTGCTCATTATAGTATAGGTCAGGTTCAGCCGGGCAAATTCGAT
>CAZKYP010000083.1:0-13858 GCA_964556885.1 uncultured Pirellulales bacterium
AGTCTAAGGTCGATGTCGATGAGGCACGGCGCTGCGGGCGTGAGGCGGTCAAGCTGGCTATGGAGCATGATAACGGCTCGGTGGCGATGAAGCGGCTGGGCAACGGCAAGGACTATGCGGTAGAATTGTTCCGCACGGAGCTAAAGAACGTAGCCGAAAAGACCAAATCAATGCCGGACGAATTCATCAACGCTGACGGCAACGGAGTGACTAAGGCATTTTTCGAATATGCCATGCCGTTAGTTGGCGGGCTTCCGAAGACCGAATATCTTGGTAATCAGCCGAGAGTGTGAGGATAGAATACAGAACACAGAATACAGTACACAGGAGATTGGAGAATTGAATCTAATCGACTGTTAGCTGAATAAGGCTTCGACGAAATTGGCGGGGTCGAATTCGGCGATGTCTTCGGGCTTTTCGCCGAGGCCGACGAATTTGACGGGGATGTCGAGCTGGTCTTTGATTGCTATGACGATTCCGCCGCGAGCGGTGCCGTCGAGCTTGGCGAGAAATATCCCCGTGACGTTAATCGCCTCGGTGAACAGTTTGGCCTGGGAGATTGCGTTCTGTCCGGTTGTGGCGTCGAGCACTAACAGCACTTCGTTCGGGGCGCCGGGGATTTTGCGGGCCACTACATCGCGGATTTTGGTCAGTTGCTGCATCAGGTCCTTTTTCGTATGCAGCCGGCCCGCAGTATCGAGAATAAGTATGTCGGCATTTCGTGCAATGGCGGCCTCACATGCGTCGAATGCGACGGCGGCCGGGTCGCTGCCGGTCTGGTGCTTGACGATTTGCACACCGATTCGCTCGGCCCAGATGCTCAACTGCTCTACAGCAGCGGCACGGAATGTGTCACAGGCCGCAACAATGACCGTTTTTTTGTTTTTGTTAAATATGTAGGCAAGTTTGGCGATGCTCGTGGTCTTGCCGGTGCCGTTGACGCCGGCGACGAGTACGACAGTAGGGCCGGTTTGGGCGGTTTGTAGCTGCCGGTCTCTGTGCGGCCAGTAATTTTTGATGTTCTCTTTGAGAAAAGGGATGATGTCATCGGTTGTCGAGATTTTCCGGCCGCGATAGGCCTCGCGCAGCTCGGTCATGAGCTTTTCGGTTGTTTCGACGCCGATATCGTCGCTTATCAGCGTTTCTTCGAGCTCGTCGAGCAGGTCTTCATCGATATTCCTGCCCAGGCTCAAAACCGACGATAACGATGAGCTGATTTTACTACGGGTTTTATTTAGTCTGTCTTTGAAGTATTCAGCCGTTTTAGTAAAGAAACCCATTTTGTTGTTTGCCTTTCGTTAAGAAATTAAATATGAGCGGAAATTGCCATTCTTATTTCGACAACGTTATCATAATATTGTGATAGTACCGGGATTTGTGGAAAATTCAAGTCCGGTCCGGATTTAATTTTATCTATTTTGCCATTGGGACCTTAAATTTTCTTTGACAAAACAGAGCTTTACAGTTAGATTTTTACATAGTTGAGAACCTTTTCTGATTTAATTTACGCGTAAATACTACAAGATGGGGATCCTATGACAGGGACGTTGTGGTGGAAATTGCTTTTCGGATGAGAACTCGATTCACAAAGGATGGTGGTGTTATAACACGCGAAGCTGAAGATATTTTCACAGATATACTTGAGCGAGTTAAAAGGCTCGATCCTGCCAATGTACGCAAATGGTTCGAGACGTTAACTGTTCGTCATTTCGACGGCGGCTCACTTATAATAGGTTGTCCCGATGAGGCGACCGTCCATTTTTTACATGACAAATGCAAAACCAGTTTCACCCGGGCCGCCCAGCAGGTCACCGGTCATCTTGTAACTGTGGGATTCAATATCGATTCCGGAGACAAGTCCCGGGACAAAGTTAAAGAATCTCAGGTCCGGTTCGGGGAGCCGGTTCTACAGAACGGACGCAAGATGGAGGCCCTGCGGCTTCATCCGGACTATACGTTCGATAATTTTGTCGTCGGGCCGAGCAATCGTCTTGCCCAGGCAAGCTGTATAGCGGTAAGCCAGTCGCCCGGAGACACATATAATCCGCTTTTTATCTACGGCAGCTCCGGGCTCGGAAAGACGCATCTGTTGCATGCTGTTTGCTTCGAATCTCAGCGAAAGTCCACCGATTTCCAGATACAATTCGTAAGCTGTGAGAATTTTGTCAATAAATTCATCAGGGCGATAGAAGAAGGGAATCTTGCCGGCTTCCAGAGCCAGTTTCGTTCCGTTGATATGCTTGTAATCGATGATGTTCAATTCCTGCGCGAACGTGAGCATAGCCAGGAGGAATTTTTCCATACCTTCAACGCACTTTATAATAATGGCAGGCAAATCATACTTAGTGCCGACGGCCCGCCGAGCAAGATACCTTCGCTCGAAGAGCGTCTTATCAGCAGGTTCAACTGGGGCCTGGTAACAAGAATTGATCCGCCCAGTTACGAAACTCGTGTGGCAATCCTGCAGAAAAAGGCACACCTTCGCGGGATTGAGATTTCCGATGAAATAGCAGGATATGTCGCCAGAAAGGTCCAGGCGAACATCAGGGAGTTGGAAGGGGCGTTGACGGCCATTTATGCCGTGGCGACCACCACCGGTAAAAAAATCGACCTCGAACTGGCACAAACCGCTTTGAGCGGGCAAATCGAAGCGTCCGTCAGGCATATAAGTATCACGGATATTATCCAGGTAGTAACCAGCCATTTCGATGTGCGGCTCACCGATTTACTGAGTAAAAAGCGCAGCCAGAGTATTACCGAGCCGCGACAGATTTGTATGTATCTGGCAAGAAACCTCACCAGGCACAGCCTCGAAGAAATCGGCGGCCACCTCGGGGGCAGAGACCATACTACCGTAATGCACGCCTGCAGCAAGATAAGTCAGTACAAGGATGAAGATCCGAAAATGGATTCGTTGTTAAAGGACTTGACGAAACGAATTACCCAGCCTACTCCGGGGTAAAAGCGATACCGTTTTTTAGTTGTTTATCACGGCGTTCAACATGTCCAGATAATCCGACAGCAGCCGTGTTATCAGGAATTCGTTTCTTACCTTTTCCCTGGCTTTTTGGCCCATGTCTTTTGCATGGTCGGGATTTTTCAGTATGTGGACAATTCGTTCCGCAAAGCCTTCTATGTCGTGCGGGCCAAGTAGGTATCCGCTATCGCCGTTGTTGATTTGTAACGGTATTCCTCCAACATTGGAGGCGACAACCGGTGTACCTTTCCACAGAGCTTCAGTGACCGACAGGCAGAAACCTTCTTTCGTTGATTTCTGGATTACGACACTCGAAAATTTCTGAATGGAATTTACCAGCGTATCATTATTGCCGACAATGAATAACACATCACCTTTGTCGACGTATTCTTTCGCCTGACGATATGTCTTTGTATACATCTGGACGCCTTCAGGGTCATCGCCGGCGAGGTTGTAACAAAAGATCAGACGGCAATCGATTTTTTCCTTTACGTGTTTAAATACTTCAAGCACGCCTTCCGGGTCTTTCCATGGATCGAGCCGTGAGACCTGAGTGATAATCGGTTTGTCTTTTGGGATGCCAGCTTTTTCTATGTACTCCATCACGGTTTCTTCGGGTAACTCGATGTTTTTGCTGTTCAACGGATTTATAGCCGGGCATATCAATCGTTGATCTACCGGTATATCTTTATAATACTTTTCGCTCGAGACTACGATTTGGTCGTACTTGAGCAGGAAACCCGTCAGGAAGTCCCAAAGCTCCTGGTTCGGTTCGGTCAGGTCGATATGACAGCGCCATATCCAGGGCTGGCGTTTTCTGTACGATCTTATAAGAGCAAGCGGCTGAGGATCGTGGACAATAACACAGTCATGGTCGAAATGATTGAATCTTGAATAATTGCCGTTGATCCGAAGGTAAAGCTCCTTGATATCTTCCGTCAGATCGATATCCGCACCCTGGAGTGCATTATGGAAACTTTTCGTAATCTCGAAAAAGTTGGGAGTTCCGTGCAGAATTCTCCAGCCGGTATCGATACCGACGTCATTCATGAGCATAACCAGCGAATATAAAATCTCTGCAACACCGCCGCCCATATAGGTACTGTTGACATGGACGATATGTTTGCCGTATAGGCCTCTCGCTCTGGCGTAGATTTCTGCTAATGTTTTGTCGGGTACGATCTTACGGAAATTCTCTAAGCTTAACATATAGAATTAACCTCCCAATAGTTCGTTCAACAATAATCTGAATTCCGGAACACTGTCCACGTTGAATCGGGCCTTGGATATACCAATCCCTATTTTTATCGAATATGCTTTTTTCGGCATGGCGGCGAATAATTCTTCATCGGTATAGTCGTCACCGGCTGCCGTGATGAAGTCCCATTTTCCTTTTTCAAGCCAGCGTTCGGCCGCTCTGCCTTTATTGATTCCTAATTGTCTAATCTCTAAAATCTTGCTTCCCTCGAATACACCGACGTCGAGATTGGCCGTAAGGTCCAGTACCGCACCTCTGAGTTCCTGAGTCCTGACGTATGCCAGTTCCGGCTCTGCACGACGGTAGTGCCAGACGAGAGAGAAATCTTTCTCCTCGACGAGAGAGCCGGGTGTTCGATCGGAGTAGAGTTCAAGGATGGGTTTTATTACCTGTTTCCATTCGGTTGTTGATATTGGTTCTATATGGTTCCACTGGCCGTTTTCATCTTTTGTCCAGGCGCCGTGCTCTGCAATCAGCCGGATATTTAGATTTCCAAGCCAGTCTTCCAGCGTTTGTTTGTCTCTGCCGCTTATTACGATAACGGTATTTTTCTTGTCATCGGATAGTTGTTTAAGCAGAGATAATATTTTGTCGTCCGGTCCGGCCTGTACGGGTTTGTCTCGAAATCCGACCAATGTGCCGTCGTAGTCGAGTAAGAATAATCTCCTGAGGGCCCGGGTGTACTGTTCCTTCATTTCCTGTCTTGCGGCATTTGATAATTTATGAACAGAGAATTCGTCCTGGACCTTTTGTAGTTCTGCAAGGGCCTCGATAAAATCGTTGCTCCATCTCGAAATGTTATATCTTTGAAGCCTTTGCTGCATAATTTGATTTCGTTCCACTTGTTCTGGAAGAGGCATCTCAAGGGCTTCTTTGATGGCATTCACTATTTCTCTTTTGTTATTTGCATTGACTATCAATGCTTCACCGAGCTCACTGGCCGCTCCGGTCATTTCTCCGAGTATCAATACTCCGTTGCCTTCCGTCTTGCTGGCTACGAACTCTTTTGCTATGAGGTTCATGCCGTCCCGTAAGGGTGTCACCAGGGCCACATCGGCGATGTGATAAAGGGCTGTTATCTGCTGGAAGTGTAAAAACCGGTATAGATACCATACGGGCATATAACCGATGGAGCCGTGTTCGCCGTTTACTCTTCCGACGAGGCGTTCCAGTTTATCTCTGAGCATCTGGTAATCTTCGACGCCAGTACGTGAAGGCACGGCCACGATTATCAGAGTGACTTTGCCTTTATATTCGGTATTTTCCGACAGGAATAAATCAAATGCTTCGAGACGCTCTATTATCCCCTTCGTATAATCCAGCCTGTCTATGGAAATGATAATTTTGCGTTTTCCTATTTTCGCTACTATTTTGTCCACTTCTCTTTTGACATCCGGCTCGTTCGCCGCCTGAGCGTATTTTTCGTATGCAATTCCCATGGGAAATGCATCGACCCTGACAATTCGATTATTTACATGCAGTTTGCCTAATGTGTGCTCAATGCCGACTATCCGGCAGACGCTGCTGAGAAAGTGACGTACGTAATCATAGGTGTGAAATCCTATCAGGTCGGCCCCCAACAGGCCGTGAAGAATTTCTTCCCGCCATGGCAGAAGCCGGAAAAGTTCAAATGACGGCCAGGGTATATGCAGAAAAAAACCAATTCCCAGGTCCGGAATGTGTTCCCTGAGAAGCGATGGAAGCAGCATTAATTGATAGTCATGAATCCAGATGCTGTCCCCGGGTTTGGCTGTTTTTAATATTTCTTTACAGAAAGTCTCATTTACCTGCTTGTATGTTTCCCAGTAGCGGTCTTCCCATACGACACGGGTTGGAAAGTAGTGAAAAAGGGGCCAGATTATCTTGTTGCAGAATCCCAGATAGTATTCATTGATCTGCTTTTTGGACAGAAATACCGGGAGGCAGTTTTCAGTTGAGAGTTTGTCTCTGATTCGATTCTTACTTTCAGTCGTCAGTTTTTCATTGGTTATTCCCGGCCATCCAATCCATATTCGTTCAATGGATTCCGGCAGTGAGGAAAGACCGACAGCAAGTCCTCCCGGGCTTGGACGAAAATGAAAATCATCCGCTGATTTTGTTATATTGAACGGCAGTCTGTTGGCGATTACAAGCAATCGTCCCATTCACAATCCTTTCTATAAACCGTTTATAACAAACGTGCGAGTATTATCAAGGTTAAATATTAGAACTCATCTCAAAACATCTTTCTACTGCGATTGGCTGCAAATTCCGTGGGTCTGCGTTGTCGGTGAAAAAGGTTCTCGATGTGCCTGAAGCACGCCTCCGAGCCTTTTCCACCTCCAGCCTTGACCACGAAATTTTCGCTCAATCTCGTTACAAAACAGGTTTTGGAATGAGTTCTTGTTAAGACGATACGTCCGGGATTAAGCCGGTGAAATACCGGAAGAATTTTTGGAGTGGTTAATGCAGAATTATGCTATAATATTCAATCTATCGTTTAGTAGTGTTTTTTAAGGGACGGGCGAATTGACGTCGGAAAATATTGAAAAAAAGTTACTTCGAGTGGCTTTGATTGCGTCGGAACGCACGCTGTACGAATATTCAAAATCTCTGGAGCATTTTTTGACGGGTCTCACCGACGATTCGATTCCGGCCGCTCTGGTATGTCCATCCCGTTTCGATACGGATGCTCTTATTACCGGTTCCGCCGAGCTTTTCAAATACCCTACATTTGAATTACCTTTGACCGAGCATATAAACAGGCAAATACTTGTTGAGCAGCTTGGCAAATTTAAGCCGACGATTTTGCATTGCCTCTGTGAGAGCAGGGCGTTTCTTACAAGGCGGCTGGCCCGTCAACTGAATTTGCCTTATGTGTTATCGGTAAATTCTCTCGAAAAACGTGTGCTTCATTTTCCTGTATCATCCAAACGCTGTGTAAGGATTCTTGTGCCGGCAAAGACCATCGAGGCCAGTGTAATCAAAGCCCATCCCGGTTTTACCGATAGAATTGAACAGGTTAATATCGGCACTTTCGTATCGGACAGACAGGTATGTTTTTCAAGGTCGTCAGGGATAACGACGATAGTGACTACCCATCCGAGCGGCAGCACGGATGAATTCGAGAACCTGCTGAGTGCTGTTAAGCATCTTCGAATTAACGGCTATGAAATAATGGTGGTGATTATCGGCGGCGGCCGGGCTGAGAAGCGATTATGGAAGTTGCTGGCCGCGATGGAGCTTTTACAAGCTGTTATTGTAGTTCCGAAAATCGAGCCCTGGCGTTCGGTTCTTGCGGCAGGTGATATTTTTATCCGGCCCGAGGCGTATTCTTCGTTCAGCCCGTTATTATTGGAGGCCATGAGCGTTGGTGCGGCGGTGGCGGGGTGCAAGGGCGGCGTTGATGACCTGATTATTGAGGACCAGACAGCCGTTGTATTCGATTCCAATGATGAACACAGCATCATGTGTACTTTGCAGCGGCTCCTGGACAGGCGGGAATTTGCGCGTAAAATCGCCCAAAATGCACAGCAGCACATCAGAGAGCACTATTCGGCCAGTAAAATGATATCCAGAATTCTTAATGTTTATGATCAGGCATCAATCCTGGTCCGGCAAAATGCCGAGTACCCTGAAGATCAGGAATAATCTGCGATCGACCTGCATCCCGGCCTTAAAAATAAGGCCGCATATATCGAAATTTTCCTGTAACAAAATTTTCCCAATCACGTCTATATTTACAGTGTGGATATAATCGCACCATATTAGGTTTTTGGTCTTAAAAACGTAAATGTGAATTTAAGGAGGCCGAAAATGCGGAGAGGACATAGGAAAATTTTGGTGCTTTTCATTCTTGATATCGAAATATTTCTGATAAATGTCGCTGGAGCCACACAACAAGCCGATACCGTAAGGCGGGAAAGCACCTGGGATTTGGTTCGCAAGGCTCAAACACAAAAGACCGAAACTGGCGAAAAGCCCGCCCCCATGCGCGTGATTCATTTTCCTAAAGAGCGTTCCATCGGAGAGCTTATGATTGGAAATGAGAATCCCGGTGTCAGTCCTATTCCTGTTGGATATCCTTTTGAGCAGATTCGTTGGGAGCGATTCGGCCAAGCGCGGGGTGATGTCAAAGTACCGATGGGAAAGCTCGTTCATTTGATTTTATATTCCTGGACATGGCAAAATCCCGAGAATTTGTCCGCTTTGAGGCAACTGAAACCTGATGATATTTACTCATTGATCCTCAGCCCGGAATGGTCTTTGGGTGGAAGAAGCCCTGACGATAATTGTATGCCTTATATTGTGCATTTGACGGGACTGAAAACTCTGAATCTGGATGGAGCTAATATTACAACGCGAGGTCTGAAATATCTTAATGAGCTCAAGTCACTTGAGCGATTAAAACCTCCCGCCGGCCTGGATGATTCTGGTATGATTCTGATTGGAAATCTTAAATCGCTAAAAACACTCTATATTTATAAAAAAAACAACATAACGAATGAGGGTTTGAAGCAACTATCTAATTTGAAATCATTGGAGCTTTTGGTCTTAAGCTCCGTTCGTATGACAGACGAAGGACTTAAAGTACTCTCCGACCTTCCTTTATTGAATAATCTGATTCTTGATGGACATTTTACTAACGATGCAGTTTTATATCTTAAAGATATTCCCTCACTCAAAACACTTAAGATTGACATGCGAGACTTCAATGACCATGGGATGCGGAATATTTTTTATCTGACTCAGTTGGAAAATTTCGATGCGTACTGGATAGAGGGCATCACCGACAGCGGAGTTGAATATTTGAAAGATATGCCGAACTTGAAAAAATTAACTATAAGGCATTCTAAAATAACGGACAAAGGCTTGTTTTATTTAAGGGCAATCAAGACCCTTGACTATTTATCTTTACCAAGTAAAGGAATAAGTGATGTGGGATTAACCTATCTGGGCCAGATGAGCAATCTGAAACACCTTGACGTTTCCAGGATTCATTATGTTGATCCCAATATGGACAAAGGTTACTACACTGATAATGGTGTCGCTGAGCTTGCAAAATGTAAACTGCTCGAAGAACTCAGCATTGGCAGCCTGGGATTGACCGATGAAGGAATGTCTCATATTGCAACATTAACCAATTTGAAACGATTATTTTTGTTTGGTAGTTCAAATTTAACAAACAACGGCCTGGCAAAACTGAACACCCTGAAATCCCTGCGAAACCTGTCTATTCATTCGGCAAACATAACAGTTGGAGGATTATCATGCCTTAACGAGCTGCCGAATTTGACTGACTTGAGCTTAAATAACCTGCGGCAGGATAATTCAGGTATGGATATATCCGAATTGACTAAGATAGAGGATCTTACCATAACTCTTCATCGCATTCGTAAGAATGGAGCGATGGTGTATGATTCATTCCGTAATGAAGACTGGGCCTGCCTTGCTAATCTTAAAAAACTAAGAAGGCTTCAGATTACCGGTATTGGAATTGATGATGATGGAGTCAAACACCTTTCCGGACTTTCCAATCTTGAATTTCTGAATCTTATATGTCCGGGAGAATCGAGAATAACAGATCAAGCTTTTAAGTACATGTCGAACATGGACAAACTAAATCGCCTTTATATCAAGGATGGTCACTTTACGGACAAAGCGCTGGATTATCTTGATGATTTAACTTTGCTAACCCGGATTGAGCTGACTTCTGATTATGCATTTAGTAATCAAGCCGTTCGAGAATTCAAGCGAAAGAATCCGGATGTCACAAGACTTCAGCTTATACCGTAATCAGATAAACAAGCTGGCTGATAAAATAAAGGAGGCCGAAAATGCGTCGGATTATAAAAATAATTTTAGCTTTGATTATTCTTTTGACGTTTTATGTGTCCCTTACTTTCTCTCAATCTTTACCTGACAAGTTCATGTATACCGTCAAGGTTCTGGATACGACCGGCAGGGTGGTTGACGGAGTGGAGATTGTGGTTCTGTCGGTGGAATATGACATAGCTGACGGCCGGATAATCAGGGAACCAGTTGATAAAAAGATAACTGATTCAAACGGTACTACGACGATTAATCTCGATTTCAGTAAATATCAGGATGTATGTATAGTCGCCTGGGAAAAATCCCTGGCTGTCACCTGGGATTATCTGGATAAGCGCTCGCTGCCTGTAGATAAGTCGGAGATTGTTATGATACTTGAGAAGCCTTCCGAATTGTCTGGCACGGTAGTAGATGAAAATGGAGCACCTGTCGCCGGGGCCAGGCTGCGCGCGGAGCTCGATTCAAGATACCTGCAATATGAGCATCGTATAAATGCGCCGGAGGAATGGCTGACTGTTCAGACCGATGAGAAGGGACATTTTTGTTTTAATAATATTCCTCCCGACGGCGTTGCGGATTTTCTGGTGACGGCTCCCGGCAAGGCGAATCTTTATACTTTCATGGCCTCTGATACAATGCCGGGTGCTCGTTATGCGGCCGGCCGCACCGACATTCGTATTGTTTTACCTGATGAAGCTAAGATTCAGGGCAAAGTCGTTGATTCAGCCGGCAATCCGGTTGCGGGGATAAAATTGCTTGCCAGGCCGGACAAGGGAGTGGGTAACTATTACTGTACCAACCGCACCATTTCGGGAGAAGATGGTCGATTTATTTTAGAAAATGTCGCCGCCGATACGTATTTTCTGCATATCGTCCCGCTGAAGGAAAAATTAGATCCGTGGGTAGGTAGAGGTGTCAAGGTTGTTGTAGAGGCGGGACAGATTGTTGATAATGTAGTTGTTGGTGTCAACAAGGGAGGGCTTGTCGAAGTAATTGTTTTGGATGCAGCTACCGGTAGAGGAATTGGTGATGTATTTGTCAGTGTTCTAACAACGAATAAGACAGACAGGCAATCGTATTTTTATCAGAGTACCAGGACCGGCCGCAGTGGGATTGCGCGCGTTCGAGCACCGCTCGGCCAGGCAAGACTGGTCGTAACCGGTAAGGATTGGTCACGCTTTGAAGATAAAATCATAGTTAAAAAAAGCCTGTCTCGATTCAGAGTTAAATTATATCGTGATCCGCAGGTTTGGGGTATTGTGAGAGACCAGGCAGGGCAAGTGGTATCGAATGCAGTGGTTACAGTCGTGCCTAACGGGAATGGTGCGGTTCGTACAGATGCAAACGGCAGGTTTCGTGTTGGCTTGGAAGTGCAAAGTAAAGAAGCTTGTATATTCGCACGTGATGAGCAGCGCAATCTTGCCGGAGTAACTGAACTTAGAGATTTGAACAGACCTGTAGAAATCATAGTGAAACCGGCTTTGATATTTTCAGGCCGCGTCACCGACCCGAACGGCCGGTCGATTCCGGTAGCAAGAGTTCAGTTTGTAAACCTTTATGCAGGCTGGCTGTCACGCATTGGGGGAGAAGTGATTACAGATGCGAATGGTCGATTCGAAATACCTGCTATTCCGCCGCCACAGGAAGATTTTAGTTATAGACTGAGTTTCAGGGCTGCCGGTTACGGTTCTATCCGATATGAGCGGATTAAAATACCCGAATCAGCTTCGAATCAGATTGATTTAAATTCGTTTGTTTTACAGCCGCTGGAGTCGTATTTGACAATATCGGGAATTGTTGTCGATTCAGATGGAAAAACTGTACCTGACAAGATTGTTAACTTGAGCGGTCCCAGTGGCGGAACAGAGCAACCGAAAAGGCATATAGTTACCGATGCCGAAGGCTGGTTTTTCTTCAATCGATTATGTAAAGGGCCGCTGCGGCTCCAGGCCGGATGGGCCAGTGAAGGGGATGTGGGCTATCTTAACGCAAAAGCCGGAGATAAAAATGTAAAAATGGTCCTTGGTCAGGAACGCATACATACGGATTTGGCTTCGCTTATCGGCAAGCCCTTGCCTGAGCTTGGAGAATTCGGCCTGAGGCCGGCTTCGGAGGTAGCAGCGGGAAAGAAAGTTTTAGTGTGCTTTTGGGATTTGAACCAGCGACCTTCACGAAATTGTGTACAGCGACTTAGCAGGGATGCGAAGTTATTGAACAGTAAGGGTGTTTATATAGTTTCTGTGCTTACCGTTAATATACCGGATATGTCACTTGCAGCAGAGTTGAAAAAATACGGTATTACAGTTCCTACAGGGATGATCAAAGATGATATTGCAGAGTTTGGCCGTACCTGGGGCGTGCAGTCACAACCCTGGCTGATTCTGACCGACCGTAATCACATTGTCAGAGTGGAAGGTTTTGGTCTCGATGAGCTGGATGAAAAAATCAGGGAGGCCGAGAATGCGAAACGCTAAGCGGACATATTTAATTATAATTGAGATTTGTGCAATTACTCTGCCCGTCTTTTCCAACACAGGCGAGCAGCTAAAATTGGAACCAAACCATCCTGCTCTTATTGAATTGATTGATAAATACTCCCAGACACTGGATTCGGTCCAAAGTATGAGAAGCTCTTATGAGACCAGTTCAATCAGCTCGGCATTTTTCCCACCGTTCAATATGGATTACAGGAATGAGAAGACCTATAGTCAAGGTCAGAGTCGTACGGATGGCAAGGGCAGGATTTATAATCAGGTATATCGTTGGGGATATGTACATGGTAAAGGCAGGGGCATTTCTAAAGAAAAAGGCCGTTATTCTTTGAGTGTTAATACACCAAATTTACGTTATGTGAATAATAAAATGACTTGTGGTCCGGCTCCGGATGGTCTTTGTCGCTACCTCGATTACCAGGAGCCGGGGTGGGATAAACTTATGAGTGAATGCGATGCCTATTTTTTGGGCTACTTGGGTAATAATTCACGAATGGATATAAACCTGAAGAATGCTAAACAGGTCTTTGTGCGGCCGGAGCCGGAGATTATTAACGGCTCGGTCTGTTATGTAGTCCAGGCTGATACCAAGTATGGTGATTATACGCTATGGCTGGATTCGGAGCACGGATTTCAACCCGCCAAGATTGAAGCCTCTCGAGGAGGTGATGATATTATAGGTGTGAAGCTGCCGCCGCCGGACAAAAGAGTAGAAGGAAGAGATGCTTTCGTGATTGATAACATAAAGTTTAAGATGGTTCAGGGGGTCTGGGTGCCCATAGAAGGTCGTTTGAGAAAACATATCGAATGGCCGCAGGATGGATTTTTCTTCAAATATGACACTCAATTTAAGACAACGGAAATTATTTTGAATCCGGATCATGATGCTTTGGGCTCCTTTGCGAATCCGATGAAGAATCCGGAGCTGGATCCGGAGCTTGTCAATGGAACGATGGTTCGTGTGGGCAGAGATAGATTGGAATGTGTATGGCGCGATGGCAGGATTTTTGACAGCTACGGTCATGAAGTTGATATTGATACTTTGAAACCATTGTCGGTTGACCCTGAGACTTTGGAACCTGCTTCGCTGGTCGGTGAGCACTTGCCCAATCTTGGACAATTCAGTATCAGGCTCGAACCAAAATGGACTGAAAACAAGATGATTCTTGTCTGCTTCTGGGATATGAATCAGAGACCCAGCCGCAATTGTGTCCTAACCTTAAATAAAAGAGCACAGACGTTATTGAAAAGAGATGTCTATATAGTATTTGTCCACACAGAGCGGGAAAAACGGATGGAGCTCAATACATGGGTGAAGGA
>CAZKYP010000084.1:0-13745 GCA_964556885.1 uncultured Pirellulales bacterium
ATGTATCGCAGTCGGTTGTATTGCCCAGCAGATCGGCGATTTTGGAGATGATATCGAAATCGATATAGGCATAGGCATTGATGACAGTTCGGGCTTCTGCGTTCATGTCATAACCGTATCTCATCTCGGCCGGCCAGTCGATAATACCATACTGATACGCGCCGCCGCCACCAGCCAGATTGTGAATCAAACCGGTCGATTCATTTTTATAAGTGTCTACATAATCGGCAACTTTTTTGAGCCGGTCATAGTTGGCTCTCAAAAATTCGATATTGCCGCTTTGCATATAATAATCCCATGCCCAGACAAGGTATGACTGGGTATAGTCGGGAATATCCCGCTTTCCATCCGAATTGGGATAAACAGCGTTAAGCCTGCCGTCGGGCCAGTACTGGTCCTGTGAATCGAGGAATTCGAGGAGAATACGCAGATTCATGGCTCTGTCGCCCATGGTAGTCATGGCGGCCACTCCCTGGGACCATGCATCGCCCAGGAATCCGCCTTTTTCGCGCGTGGGCGTATCGACAAATTCCTCCTGTGCCCCGACAATCAGGGAATGTTTCATCAGGTCCCAGACCTGGTTCAGCATATCGTTGGAAGAGCTGAAGCTGGAACGAGAGGTGTCCAGTTCGTAATGCCTGCAAATGAATTTGACCTTCGAGGTGGTCAAAACGTTGGGGGAGTTGTCAACCTGGAAATATCGCATTCCAAGATAGACCATGGGATGAAAAACCGCTGTACCGCCGTCTAAAATGAAAGAATAACTCATATTGGTATTTTGTGTTGTCCGTGTGGAGACAGTGCCGTCGTCGTTCAGTGTGTAGCCGCCGCGCATGTTCACTGTGGTCCCGGCCTGGCCGCCGGAAAAGGTGATTTTTGGCGTTCCGGGAAAAACTTTTCCTAAATCTATCACGTATGTACCTTGGCCAAGGTCGGTGATGGAGACTGGGGTGATTTCTTCCTCAATTAGCTGGGTCAGGTCGGATTGGAGATTTTCCGTCCAGGGGGCAACTGGAGGAGCACCAATTTCTGTTGCCGCCGACCAGGAAGAATCGTTGAAGCTGAGCGTATTCCAGTCCGGGATAATCTCCGAAGCATCGATTTTATCTATATAACCAACTCCTTCGCCGCCCCGTTGGCGCTGCCCGGTGACCCAGCTTGAAGCTTGTTTTTGTTTCCATGTATCGTCAGTTCCTATGACGGTTGATGTCGAGTCGGTATATTCGATTACGACCTTTAAAAGGAAGCCGCGGCTGCTGGTGGCTCGTCCCTGTCCGCCGCCGAACCAGTGTGTCAGGCAGGCAAAGACATTCTCTGAATTGGTGGTTAAGTCGGCAGTGATATCGAATGCATTGTAATATTGGTATTGGGGATAATGGTAAGCAAGACCTTTGCCGATAAGGTTGCCGTTGAGATACAGTTCGTAATTATGAACCGCACTGATATAAACAATGGCTCGCTTGATGGTTTTGTTCGCAAGATTAAATTTCTTGCGGAAGTAGGTGTAGTCGTCGGCCACATCGGTGTCTTGCTTAATCCATTTGGCCGGCATCCAGTCGCTGCCGGTGAATAGTCCCGTATCGAAGGCGGCCGCTGACGAGTAGGGACCGGCGTTGTCGTCTTTGTCCCATGTCCGGACCTTCCAGTAACAGCGAGTTGCCGGTGAAAGCGGAGCACCGTCATAAGTGATATAGTTTTGCCTGCCGGAGCTTGCCTTGCCGCTGTCCCATAAATCTCCTTTGCCGGCATCAAGATTCGTCAGGCTGGAAGCTACAAGGATTTGATATGCCGTCTGGATTTCGTTATTGTCGGGATCGTTTACATACCAGCCGAAATATGGTTTGTCATCGGTCCCGACCGGGTTGACCTTGTCACAGCTCCTTAAATTATCCGGTGCATCAGGGGGAAGGGCATACGAGCAGCACGGCTGGATAGAAATGAATATCAGACAGAATAAGGTCAATTTCAGGTTTGCGTGCGAAAGAAGATATGTTTTCATTGTTGCTCCTTTATGTTAATGATGTGAATTCAATCTGTTTAGACACTCTTCTGAGTCGATAATATATAGAATTGTCCGGATTTTAGCAAGGATTGATGTAATTCAAGTGGCGTTATTCCGCCAGAATATCGAGTAGTTCCCGCTGTATGTTCGAGGAGGGGTGTGTGGCAAAAGTCGCACTTTTATCAGTTAATACCGTTACTGCCGGTCCTATTGGTTTATAAACGGCCGGTTTGGTTGGGCCGTAAATCACGAACGTTCGGATGCCTAATCCTGCGGCCAAATGTGAAATTCCGCTGTCGTTGCCGATGAATACATCCGTGCGGCTTAACAGTCCGAGTACCTGTGACAAGGGCAAATCTCTCAGGCACGTTGCGACGCTGATTATATGTTTTACGGTTTCGTCGCTGAATCTTTTGATTTCGGCTGGTCCCAAAAGGAATATCGTTTCAAAATCTTTTGAAGCGAGCTCATCGGCTACAGCGAGGAAGTTTTCGATATGCCAGCATTTGTTTTTTCCGCCGCTGCCCGGCTGGACAACAGCTATCTTTTTCTGTTTGTCGATTCCTATTTCTCTAAGAAGCTCATTGCCGGTATTGATGTCCGCTCTCGTTGCTTTAATTAAATTCTCATCGGATTCGATTTTCCATGACTCCGAAGGTAGATCGATTTGCTCGGTGAGTTGTCCTATGCAAAAATCACTGAAATGCCCGGAGAAATCTTCCGGAGGTTTCATATTGAGTGTTATAATTTCCGTGCTGTGGCTGCAGTTGGCCGTAAAAATCAAATTTTGTTCGAAGTTGCTGTTCGGCTCACCGAGAAATGTGGCAATCCAGGCATAATCGGCAAAAGCACTGATTAACGGATCCGCGTCTTTTAAGTCAAATTCCTGATGTTTAACAAATAATTTATGCAATTCTATTGAATCAATTGACCTCGCGCAGTCGATACAGGTTCTGCCCGGCAATATGCCTACGTAATCGGTATGGCCGATGATGTCGATCCCGCCCAGGCGGAGGGTTTTCTTCATAAAAGCGGCCAAAGGCAGCGTCAGAATGCAGTCGCCGATCGCCCCTGGTTGTAGTATCACAGCTTGCTGTGTTTTCCTCGCGGCTTCGGCGCCTTTTTGCTTGAGCAGTTCCAGGATGTTATCTTCTGCCAGCATAATCTGGAATCCTGAATAGTTTCTATCAAGAGCCTTGGTAAATTAAAAACAATACACGACAGACTACATTAAATAGCATTGTAACAATTAATCACCCACTTTGTCAATCCATCCTCCACCGATAAGCCTGCTGTTGACATGTTCCTGTATATAAAATGCGGCTAACTGGCCCGGTGTAATAGCCGAAACCGGCTCGTCAAATTCGATATCGACTTTATTTCCCTGTGGATTGACCAGTGCGGGAGCACCTTTATTGTTGTATCGTATCTTTACCTTTGCTCTAAACGGCGATGTCGGCTCATCGACAAGCCAGTTGACTGCGGTAGCTTTGAGCTTTCTGTTACTGAGCTGCTCTTTCGGCCCGAGTGTTACCGTATTGTTTTCTGCGTCGATTTTAACGACATAGTATGGTTTGCCCATAGCTATCCGCAGTCCCCGCCGCTGGCCGATTGTGAATCTGTGCACGCCGCTGTGCCGGCCTAAAACTTTGCCGCTGCCGTCAATAATATCTCCCTCGCGGACAAGCTCCGGGCATATTTGCTCGAGTACGGCGATATAATCGTCGTTGGGGATAAAGCAAATCTCCTGAGATTCGGCTTTGTGTTCCGTTCCCAAGCCGAATTCGGCCGCCATTTGTCGCGTCTGTTGCTTGGAAAAATCGCTCATCGGCAGGATAATATGCGGCAGTACGCTTCTGTCGACCATTGAAAGCACATAAGACTGGTCTTTGGCCGTATCGGCCGATTCATAAAGGCCAGTATCGCTTTTTTGATTAAGGATTCTTGCGTAATGGCCGGTTGCTATAAACTGCGCACCGTTATTTTGTGCGAAATCCCATAGTTTTCCGAACTTAATGTACTTGTTGCAGAAGACACAGGGATTGGGTGTCCGGCCTTTTTTGTATTCATTGCGAAAATAATCGAGAATGTGGTCGAAGTCCTTTCGAAGGTCCAGTACGTGAAGTTTGATCTTCAACTTTTCTGCAACCGTTTCGGCGTCGGCCTGCGCATGTTGAGCATTGTCATTGGTTATCATGAACACGCCGGTGCAGTCCAGACCCTTCCGGCATAACAATGCGGTGGCGGTCGAGCTGTCAACTCCTCCACTTAGTGCTACAAATACCTTTTGCTGTCTGGCGTCCATTTTGCGTGTAACTTATTTACCGGCGTGTAAGAAGCCGTGATCGATAAAACCGAAGCTACCTGCTAAAAATGAAATTTGCCGGGGGCCGTGGTCAGTCCTGCGGGTAAACAATTATGCGGTCATGGATTATAGTTACGAGGTCATCCTTGCCGTCGCCTGTTACGTCGGCGATCTTCATTTCTCGCGGCTCGACGTTGGTCTTGCCCCGGTTTTCACTGTCGCGGTAGCTTTTCTGCTCGAATATCTTGAACCTCATCGCAGGAACCGGTTTGAGTCCGGCGTCGAGTGCAAGTATTTCGAAGTAATTATTTTTGGGTTCGACCGTAATGATGTCGAGCCTATTGTCGGAGTTGATGTCTCCGGCGGTAAGATTGCCGTATACGCCGTCTTTTATTTCCGTTTCGTAACTGAACTGTTGTTCCAGATAGGCTGAGGTTTCCTCACTGCTTGGCGGTGTTATAAGTGCGAACTTCTCGCTGTCAAAAAGCAGGATGTTCTTTTCCCGGCCGCCCGTCAAAGGTGCATACATCATCTTAAGGCGGGCTGTAGTGCTCCATTTTCCTACATCAAGCTCTTTCTCAACCCGGTAGGTCTTATCTTCACCTGCATTGAGTACCTGGAGCTGGCCTTTTTGACCGTCCAGCAGGAGGATGGTCGGTCTGTCCGTTGAAAGGATATCGAATGCGGCGACGGCTGCAATCTGGTTTTCCGTGCTCTTGGAGTTATACTGGTCGACGACGTTCCAGCTTTGACCTTCCGAGAAAATCAGACTGCGAGCAAAGTTCTTTTGTGCCACTAAAAGCTCGTCTCCGGGCTTGCCGTCAATATTGGCGACAGCGGTTGATCTCTCGCTTGCCTCTTTAATCAAACTGGTCTGTGCCTTTGGCGAGTCTACGACCTCGAATTTACCTTGTTGAGTTTGGCGAACCAGAATAGGGAGTTCATAACTGACGAATATCAGGACATCTTTCATGCCGTCCTGGTCGACGTCAAGGACTTTCATTCCTTCCGGGTTGGATGTGAGCTTCGAGAGCTCCAGCACAGGGTCAGTACTGTTTTGATCGGCGTTTTGGTTTTTAGCGTCGATGCCTGCAGGATTGTCATGCTGCTTTTCTGTTGTGTACAGGTCTTGTATTATCCTGAATGTCCTGTTGTCGTTTTGGTCTTTGGACACGTAAACACAGTCCATGCTCCCGTCGTTATCGATATCGGAAAGTTCCATGGCGACAGGTTCACCGGTTAGTCCGACAGGGCGGGGGAAGGACAATCTTTCATCTTCGTATTTGCTGATGCCTATGACTTTTTCTTTAACGCTTAAGATGCCTAATTCCATTTGTCCGTCGTGGTCTATATCCGCTGCGGACAGGCTCGTAATGTCGGAAAAGGCCGGGAATTTCACCGGCTCCGTTAAGCCGATTTGCGGTGTTTGTTTATATAGAACCAGTTCAGCCGCACCGGGATTGCTTACTACTATGTCGATTAAGCCGTCGCCGTTGAAGTCACCGGCCGCAAGGTCCCGTTTGGTGTCCCCTTGCCCTGAAGCGAGTGGGTAGAAAAGAATCGGCCAGTCGACGTCCTTGCGGTTGTCCGGTGAAAGTTTATAACAAATCATGCGCCCGCTCAGGGCGTCTATGGTCAGTATTTCCTTGCCCGGCTCGTCGTCAATATCAACAAGCTCGAGTACGTACGGCCTTTCGATAAATAATTGAACCTGCGGCCCTAACTGTCCCGTTTCAAGGCCGTATCGTACGTGAATCGGCTTTTCGGCGTCGGTAGTCACAATTATAAGGTCGTTTATATTATCTCCGTTAAGGTCGCCGGCATCGACTCCCATTGATAGTACCGAAGTAGGGTATTTGACGGGCTCGGCCAGCAGGCCGGAATCTTTTTGAACTATGATGTAAATGCCGTCATTGCCGGCGACAATTAAGTCTTTGAGGCCGTCATTATTCATATCGGCGCAGGCGAGCATATTCGGATTTAACAGGCCGTCGTCTAACTTTATCTTTTTTTGAGTTTGCCATTCAGGGAATAAAGTTTTTTCTGCTTCGCCCTCTTTGGCCTTTTGCAGCATGATATACAAACCCCGCGGCTCACCGTAAAACGCCATGTCCTCGAGTCCGTCTGAGTTCAGGTCTCCGCAGACCATGCTTTGAATTTTTTGTGAAATCGGGATATTGTGTTTTTCAAAACGGGTAGGGGGGGTAATCGTATTGATATCTATATCATTGGGATCGACGGTGGCCGGCTCTTCGCCCGGTCCGATTGATTCCTTCTGTAACAGCAGCTCTATTCTGGCTTTCCTGTTATTGGTAACGACAATATCGTTTCGACCGTCACCGTTAAAATCGGCAATTCTCAGATTACTTACTCCCCAGTCGAGTTTTATTATCTCCATTTCGCCGAAGCCGTAATATTCGGAGAGTTCGTCGTAACTGATTGATTGTTCATTTGGGTAGGCCGGGAGAATGACTGACAATAGGATTACGATAATTATTTTATTTAGTCTCACAGCGGAAACCTCCATTGCTTTCCGTTAAACAACCGAATTTATTCAACTCGAACAAAACTTTTTCGATTTTCACCACCTCGTCCCCATGACATAAATATATTCGTTATTTGTACCAATATCAATGGAAAAAGTGCCCGATTTGAAAGTCGTTGTCAGATGTCTGAAATTAAACGTTTCTATCGCACTTTGCTTTTGATGGCATCTATCTGCTCTTGTGTGACCTCGATTCCTAATTCCCGTGCTTTTGTGAGGTGCTTCCATGCCAGGTCGTATTTTTTCAACTGATAGAAACCGAATGCAAGTTGGTAATATGCATCACCAATATTTGGGTCGATTTCCACGACCTTCAGATATGCGGCCACGGCATGTTCATGGTCGTTGTTGTTGGAATACGCCGCACCAATGTTGTAGTAAATCATAGCTTCTCGCGGCTCTATCAGGACGGCTTTTTTATATTGTTCGATGGCCTCATTATATTTGTCCTGTCCGAAATATGCGTTACCCAGGTTGACAAGTGCGGCGAACATGTCCGGTTTCAGAGCCAATACCTTCCGGTATGACGATATTTCATCGTTGGTCCTGCCTTCTTTATTGTAGCAAACCGCCAGTCCATAATGGGCGTCTATTAAATCCGGATCGATTCTAATCGCTGTATTATATTCCGATACCGCTTGATGGAATTTGTCCATCTGTCTGTATGTGTCACCCATCTGGCTGTGGCAGCCGGCGTCATCCGGTTTTATAGTAAGAACCTGTCGTAACTGATTTATCGCAAGGTTGAATCTTTCCTGTTTGCAATACGTCAGAGCAAGGCTCTTGTAGGCTTCGACGAAGTTCGGATCGAGCCTAAGGGCTTCACTGTATTCCAAGACGGCATAGGAGAACCATTCTTTATCCGTATATGCATTCCCGATACCGTAATGGAACTTAGCCTCGTTGGGATTGATTTGCAGTGCGTATTTGTATTCTTTGATTGCTTCTGAAATACGATTTTTACGCAGGTATATATTGCCGAGGTTACCCCTTGCCTCCGACAGGGTCGGATTAATCTCGATTGCTCTTTCCAGTGCAAGCTGGGCGGATTCCATGTTGCCGATTTCGCTGTAGCTGTTGCCGAGATTGTTGAAGAAACAGCCTAAAGTCTGAATCTTGTTCAGATTCTTCATATATATGCTGTCCGACCTGTTCCGCGGTACGTTGAATTCTTCGATGTATTGTTCATCCGGGGCCGTGCCGCCTCCGCCGGTTGTTTCAATATTGAATTGTCTTCTCCCGTCGTCGTACCTGACGAAGAAATGCCCTGGTACTACGACCCCATGGACGGGCACATCGAGTCTTTCAGCTATGGAAAGGTATAAAACCGACAGGCTCAGGCAGTAACCGCGTTTCTGGTCCAGTACTGTGTGCAGAAAAAGGCTGTTCGGGTCGGTTGCCTCTGAAAGTGATTCGAAGCCGAGTTCATCGAAAAGATACTGGTTTATGACGGGGATGGCCTTGAAGTTGGTCGGTAATCTTTTTTGCCTGAGTCTTTCGCGGATTTCCAGGGCCATATTGTCTAATCTTTCGAGGTATTTCCGCCCATAGACCATATCGCTCCACTGTTCGGAAACAATCAGAACCGCAGTGGCCAAATCGACTTCGTTTTCCGGCAGCCGAAGCACCTGCTCAATAGATTTTGCATTCAGGCCGGATTTATTCCAGTTGGCTAACGGTCCGCTGGAACGGGCCTGTAGCATTGAGACCAGGATAAGTACATAAGTTATTGTCAAATAAGCCTTTTTCATCAATTCAGCAATCCAATTTTCCCCCGAATACCTCCATTTAAGGATAATTCTTCCGGATACCTGTCTAAGTTAATTTCATATCGTCATAAAAGCTTGTTTTCTTATACGTTTATTTTGCCTTAAAGGACGATTTTGCAGGTTAATTATCTTAATATAATTTATGTAAAATATAGGATTTATACAACCAAATAATGTTGTTTAAATCGGAAGATTATAGGACTCAAGCTTGTTTTTTTTGCAGTTATCCGGTTTGTCATAAGGTAAATTATTCGAGTTCAGCCCCGTCCTGGATCGGTACATTAATTGTAACGCGCTTGAATAAATCGATTTCCATCCATTTTCCGCTTTTGAACCTCCATCGATTAGCTATACCGACTACAATGATACTAAATGTTGCCGCTATCCAGGGACCTATCGATCCGATCGATGGAAAAAGCTTAACAATCAGAAAGCCGCCTATTCCGAGTATGACCACCGATCCCACACCCGATACAATGGCCAGCCAGATAGTATCACCCGCTCCCTGCAAAGAGCCGCCGTAAATAACACGAGCGGCGTGAAATGCCTGATAGACCGCCGCGAGCATCAGTATTTGTGCACCGGATTCGATTACTCTTTCATCCGTGGACCAGAATCTCATCATCGAATTTCTGAAAACGAAAAAGCAGATACCTAAAAATCCCATGAAGATTAATCCGATTCTCATACAATGGTCCGTTTGTTTTATTGCCAGGTCTTTTCTGCCCTGGCCGATCATTTTACCGACAGACGCCGTTAAGGCGGTCGATATGCCTACAATGGGCATTACAGACAGGTTCGTGTATGCAAGTACCGCACTGGTAGCTGCGAGGACCTCGGTCCCGAATCTGCCCACCAGCCAGAATAGAATCACGCCCCAGAATGCCACGTTCACCATCAGCCCGAGGCCGGCCGGAAATCCGATTCTGATCAAATCATACATCTTGCTGAAATCGAGCCTGAATGTCTTTCTGGTTTGAAAAATTGTGTTAATACCCGGACTAAGTAGAACGGAGATATTTATAATTGAGCCGACCATCATTCCCATGCATGTACCCCAGGCCGCTCCGGCTATTCCCATCGCAGGAAAGCCGAACTTGCCGAATATGAGCAGATAGTTAATGACAATATTCACAATATGCGCGCATATAGACGAGTACATCGTTATGATAGGTCGATGGATGCCCATATAAAATTGATTACTGGACCAATAAACAGCTACTACCAGATGGGCGTAAAGCATGATTCGAAAGTATATAACCTCCATCCCGATTACTTCCGTCGGCTGGTCCATGAATTTGAATATTGACGGGGCCATCGGCCACATTATCACCAGGACGAAGAGGAAATATGTACATCCCATGTATGTAGCCTGCCAGAAGTAATTCGAGCATTCCTTTTTGTTTCCTCTGCCGAGACTTTGACTTACGTACGTATTGAGGCTTGAAATCGCACCCATGGCGAAAGCGCCCGGCACGAAGGTTACAAAACTGGCCGGCATTACTGCCGCCAGTGCGTTAGTGCCCAGACGGGAGACCATAAATCTGTCGACGAACTGCATGACCGTGAATGATATAGTTGTTACTATCATCGGACCGGCCAGCTTGAGCATATATAATAAAGAGGCCTCGTCTGTAGCGGCGTGTTGTTCCGGCAAAGATGGCTGGTCCGTCATCGGTGAAATTCCCGTCTATTCGAGGTTTAACTTTCTTAGCAGTGTATCGGTTGAAATGCCGGCAATCCGTATTTGCTTGACCGGGCTTGTCCGGCCGGAGATTATATCGACGGCGTTTTTCTTGATTGCAAGTTTATCGGCCAGGAAATTGGTAAGGCATTGGTTGGCCTTTCCTTTTTCCGGTGCCGCAGAGACCTTTACCTTCAGCATCCCGCCATACAAGCCGCATGTTCTGGTCGGGCCGCTGCTGCCGGGCACTATCTTTGCGGTAAAAACAACACCCCCGTCGACTTCCTGAATCTTCAAATCAGCCATAAGAGTTGGATTGTATCAATGCAGATGTGAGAACAGAAGGAAATAATTCCGCAGCTAAATGCTTTCCCTGATATTTGTGCCGATTGCCAATTGCACGTATTTCTCGATTTGCTCGGCGAGATCTCTTATCGATGCGAGCTGGAAATCTTCGTAATAACCCGGTATTAGATCGCCTTCCAGCGTCCTTTTGAAAATCCGGACGCGAATAATCGATGGCTGGCCCTGCGATTTGCTGAAATCGCTGTCCTTGTGCTCGGTAAGCTCGACCCGCCAGTCTTCGCTGATAAAGACCAAACATTTGCCGGTATAAACCGACATCGGAAAATAGTCACGTAATAATTTAAGCGTTTCCATCTGCAACCTGCTATATTTCATCCTTGATTGAGACAACTCAAACAGATTTTTCTATCATTCACAATTGTACCAATTATTATTGATAACGAAACAATTTTATTCCCCTGAAAAAATCACATCAAGCCCAAAAACTTGAACTTGTGTTTTCTTTGTCTGCTTAAAAGGCTTTACAGAGCTGAATTTTGCTTGCAAAATAAGCTTTTTTTGTCTACTTTGACAAATTGGGTAAACAAGTTCTCGTCTAAGCACTTGACAATTACCAATATATATGTTACATAATTTCGATAATGGAAATTGTATCGAAGTCGTTCCAATTATATAGGAAAGAAAATTATTAATGACAGTTACTGGAATCATATGGTTGCAAAAAATTGTCGATAAGCTTTTAAAAAAACATAACGTTGTTAAAAATGAGATTGAACAGGTATTTAGTAACAAACCACAATATCGATTTCTTGAGAGTGGAAAAATTGAAGGTCAAAATGTATATTCAGCTTATGGGCAAACAGATGCAGGTCGTTATTTGACTGTTATTTTCATTCGTAAATTTGGGAATCTTGCAATGATTATAAGCGCACGTGATATGGATAAAAAGGAACGCAAACAATATGGAAAACAAAAAAGAACACATTCTTAAGAATATGACTATTGAAGAAGCCTCCGAATTTTGGGATACCCACAGTGTTGCAGATTATCCTTCACATATAGTGCAATTAGAATATAAACCTGAGGAGCAAATTACTTTTGTTGCTATTGCTAATGATTTGCTGCGTCAATTAGAAAAACAAGCCAAAAAACAAGGGGCATCGATAGAAACCTTAATCAATTTGTGGATTAAAGAAAAGCTTACTGCTTGATTTCTTTTATTTTTCGCCGGACGTGTCACGTTTGTGAGGTGTTTCGAGACGCTGCTTTACCCAGTCGCGGCTGATTACCATTCCGTACTGGTCATGTCGTATCCATGTTCCTTCCTGTTCACATTTTAGCGCTTCTTTGTAACACTCTATAGCTCTGTCCCGCTGTCCGAGCAAATCATAGTTGTGTCCTTGCCGGACTTTCGTCTAATTTCAATTCCTGGGCTATTGTAATTGCCGGCGGTGAAAGGAATATTATGGTTAAAATAATGCAGATTGATATTACATGTAGAATTTTTTCAGAATGAATCAATTTATCAATTAGAGCGGCTACTCCGATATAATCGAGCCGACAAGCTCTTTTATATTCGTTATATTATGAGCATGACAGTATTTTTTGATACCGTCTATGATTTTCGCCGAGCAGTCCGGCTCGATGAAGTTTGCCGTGCCGATACCCACCGCCGAAGCCCCGGCGATAATAAACTCGATTGCATCCGATGCATTCCTTATGCCGCCCATGCCTAAAATCGGGATTCCCCGCTCTTTGGTAACTTCGTTGTAAACCTTGTTAACAAGATATACTGCTATCGGCTTGATTGCCGGGCCGGACAGGCCGCCGGTCTTGTTGGCAAGGATGGGTTTGCGTGTTTCAATATCGATTACCATCGCCGTAAAGGTATTAATCAGGCTCAGGGCGTCGGCGCCGGCATCGACTGCCGTTCGTGCAATAAGGCTGATATCCGTCACCGCCGGGGCCAGCTTTATCATTAAAATTTTTTGGCCGCAGACTTTTTTGACCTCGGAAGTCACTTCTTTGACCAGTGCCGGGTCGGTGCCGAAACTGATCCCGCCTTGCTCGACGTTCGGACAACTGATATTCAGCTCGAATCCGGCTATTGCCTCTTCCGAAGCCAGGCGCTGGGCTACTGCGACATATTCGGCTGTATCCGTGCCCGCCAGGTTTACGAATACCGGCGGGGTGAGCTTGCTGATGGCCGGTATTTTCTCTTCAATGAACTGGTCCAGCCCGATATTCGCCCATCCGATTGCGTTGAGCATCCCCGAATCGGTCTCGACGATTCGCGGCGGAGGATTGCCTGTTCTCGGTTTGAATGTAATGCTTTTGGTGATGAGGCCGCCAAGATTGTTAACATCCATGAAACTGCTCAGCTCGTCGGCGTACCCGCAAGTCCCCGAAACCGTAAAAACCGGATTGCTCAGCTTCAGTCCGGCAAATTCAATCGATATATCAGTAATTTCACTCATAATTTTTACTCGATTTAAGTTTTTTGATGGCGAACTTTAGTACTTCATCATGGTCGAAAGCCATGTTTTCGGGCAAGTGGTCAATGTCGAACCACCTGGCTTCGGCTGCATCGTCGCCGCCTTTTACCTCGTTGCGGCCGTCTGTTATCACGCCCATGAATACAATGGTAATCTGCCTGCCTCTCGGGTCCCGGCCGACCGTGCCGAAGGTATGCATCTGCTCTAATTTTACTCCCGTCAGGCCGGTTTCCTCGGCCAGCTCTCGGACTGCGGCGTCCTCTATTTCTTCGTCCATATTCACGAAACCGCCGGGTACGGCCCATTTACCCTTAAAAGGTTCGTTACCGCGATTAATAAGCAGCACCTTCGGTTTTTCACCGGATATATCGAAGACTATCGCATCGGTTGTCACCATCGGCCTCGGCCAGTCGTAGACGTATTTTCCCTTTTCGTTCATAAAAACTTATCTCTAAAATAAAATCAAACAAAGACCAAGGATATTCTCAATCCCTCTATGTCATTGGCTTTCGATTATCACTACGGCCGCCGAAAGTTTTGGTAATTTGAACGTCACCTGCTGGCCGTCTGTCCGGACCTGGCCGTTTTCCGGCTTGACCTTATCAGGATTTTCAAGAGAATTCATTACATTCAGAGTGC
>CAZKYP010000085.1:0-13742 GCA_964556885.1 uncultured Pirellulales bacterium
AATCTCTGCATCAATTATAAGCCTGAGCCAATAATTTGTTTCTCTGGCTTCTTTCGAGGCAATGGACATTTTAGCAAAGAAATCCTTCCGGCTTCGTCCGGCTAAAGCCTCTTCAACATTAGCGCCAACACTTTTCCCAGATCGCAAAAGCTGACTCGAAATTTCAAAATGCTTCTTGCTTCGCAACATGGCGCAGAGTTTGATAATCCTAAGAGCAAAATCATAACTTCGTTGCTTAACAATACTCTCTGCCATTAACTTAAAACTCAACACTCACGACTTAAAACTGGCTTTCAATGCCTGTTGAAAGTCATTTATAATATCATCAATATGTTCTGTTCCTACTGATACACGAATATAATCGTCTGTTACTCCGGCCGCAAGCTGTTCTTTTTCATTAAGCTGCTGATGTGTTGTGCTGGCCGGGTGTATCACCAATGTCTTGCTGTCGCCGATGTTGGCAAGATGGCTGGCTAATTTTACACTGTTAATGAATTTTATACCAGCCTTTCTGCTGCCTTTTATTCCGAAACCTAAAATAGCACCCTGACCGTCGGGCATATACTTTTTAGCCAACTTGTAATCCGGATGGGATTCGAGACCGGGATAATTCACCCAGCTTACTTGTTTGTGCTTTTCGAGCCATTTCGCCAGCTTCAGGGCATTCTCAGAGTGTCTGGGCATGCGCAGATGCAAAGTTTCCAAGCCCTGTAAAAACAGAAACGCATTGAACGGCGACATGCAACTGCCCATATCACGAAGGAACTGTGTCCTGGCCTTGATTATATATGCCAGGTTACCGAACGATTCGACATACTTTATGCCGTGATAGCTCGTATCAGGCTCGGTCAGCTCGGGATAGCGGCCGTTCGTCCAGTCGAACTTACCGGAATCGACAATAGCGCCGCCGATGCTTGTGCCGTGCCCGCCGATAAATTTCGTGCAGCTATGAACGACGATATCGATCCCATGCTCAATGGGCCTGAATAAAATCGGCGTTGCTACCGTATTGTCACAAATAACAGGTATGCCATTCTTATGAGCGATATCTGAAATTTTATCATATTGCAGAATATCGTTTTTAGGATTGCCGATCGTTTCAATATAAATCAGTCTCGTGTTGTCTTTTATCGATTTGGCAAAATTCTTAGGCTCCTTCGGGTCGACAAAAGTAACGTCGATGCCGAGTTTCGCAAATGTATGACTAAAAAGCGTCACCGTGCCGCCATATAGTGAATTAGAAGAAACTATATGACCGCCGGCACCACAGATATTGAAAATACTCACATATATAGCAGATTGTCCCGAGCTAAGGGCCAGACCACCAACTCCGCCTTCCATCGCCGCCAGTCGCTTCTCTAAAACGTCCGTCGTAGGATTCATCAGCCGCGTATAGATATTTCCAAATTCCTTCAAAGCAAAAAGATTCCCCGCGTGATCCGTATCTTTGAAAAGATAACTGGTCGTCTGATAAATAGGCACCGCCCTGCTTAAAGTGGTCGAATCAACTTCCTGTCCAGCGTGAAGAGCCAGCGTCTCCAAACGATAATTCGTCTGTTTGTCCATTTTATTACCTCATTTACTTTAATAAACAGCGCCATTCGGCCGCTGATACTCATACATCAGAATCTTTCAACTTAACACATTCATCGTTACTTCTGCGGCCCTTTTTCCGGACAGCAGCATACCTCCGAATGTCGGGCCCATTCTCGGAAGACCAAACGTCGTCGCCGCAGCCATCCCGGCTACAATCAGACCCGGATATACCTCGGTCGTATTTTCAACAACGGCATCTTCCGATTCCTCAACACACATGGCACCGAATCCTTTCATTTCCACAAGACCGCGCTTGTGGAGTGATTGAACCACTACTGCGTCGTGACCTGTCGCATCGACAACAAGCCTGGATTCAATAGCAACAGGGTCTACGCAGGTCAACGCGCGCGGCAGAGCGGACACAGGTGTCCAGTTTATAACAACTCCGCAGACTTTATTGTTCCTTACTACTACATCGTCGAACTTCGTCATATTCAATACCTTCACACCGGCATCGTACGCCGCAGCAATCAATTTCGAACACGCATAGGGTCCATCAGCAACATATAATCCATCACATGCCTGTTTATACGGTACACCTATTTCATCAAAAACCGCCTGAGCGGGAGCTCTTACAGTCACCTTATTCATAAGATAACCACCAATCCAGAATCCTCCGCCGAGGTAATTGTTACTCTCTATAACAAGAGTTTTTTGACCCTGTCTGGCAAATTCGGTCGCAGCAACAAGCCCGCTCGGGCCGGCACCGACAATAATCACATCATTTTCAATGTGCTCTTCGAAATCTCGTGCAAACTCGGATATGATTGCTCTTGTGACATCCTTTTCGGTTACTTTCGAGAAAATCATTCTGTTACCTCCTTGAACATAAATAAAACTTTTAATTTCAATACCGGTTACTACAATAATTGAGCATCATTTTGACGGCAGGATTTCCACCATCCTGTCTAATGATTTTTTCGCCCTCACTCTCACACCCTCCGGAACATCGACTTTATATTTCATATCCTCCAGTGAAGCCACGATCTTATCGAGGGTAATCTTTTTCATATTCGGACAAATCGCCCTTAGACTGGCAGGTATAAATTCCGCCTCAGGATTCTGCTTCTTTAAGGCGTGAATGATTCCATTCTCAGTAGCTATTATGAATCGCTTTGCATTGCTGTTCGTAACAAATTTCAGCATCTGGCCGGTGCTCAGCAACTCATCCGAAAGCTCTTTGACCGGTTCGGAGCATTCCGGATGTGCCAATACGACAGCATCGGGATATTTGTCTTTGGCCAAAACAATATCGTCGGTGGTTATCATTACATGTGTAGTACAATAACCCGGCCAGAGCACAATATTCCGGCCGGTCTTTTCGGTTACAAACCTGCCGAGATGCTGGTCGGGTACGAAGATGATTTTTTTATCAGCGGGCAAAGACTCAACTACTTCGACCGCATTTGAGCTTGTACAGCAATAATCACTCTCTGCCTTGACCTCGGCCGAACTGTTTACGTAGCAGACCACCAGGGCACCGGGGTGATCCTGCTTAAGCTGGCAAAGCTGCGCTGCGGTTATCATATCAGCCATCGGACAGCCGGCGGTTTTATCCGGTATGAGCACGGTTTTCTCCGGCGAAAGAATCGCTGCCGTCTCCGCCATGAACCGGACACCACAAAAAATTATAACATCCGCATCTGTTTCAGAAGCCTGTATACTCAGCCCTAACGAATCGCCCGTAAAATCCGCAAGGTCCTGAATCTCACCGGGCTGATAGTTGTGGGCAAGAATTACGGCTTTACGTTCGGCCTTCAACTGCTCAATCTTTTGTATCAATTGTTCCTTCATTTCAAATCTCGTACGCTCCACCATCAGTCTTCGGAGTTCTGCAAACTAAATCAACATTGGCGGTATTGACGGTAAATCCGGCTGGCACTGATTGTTTTACCCATGTGTTGCCGCCGATAATCGCTCCTTTACCGATAGTTACATTACCCAAAATTGTCGCCTCGGCATAAATTGTTACATTATCTTCAATTGTTGGATGTCTTTTTTGTCCTTTTATTATCCGGCCTCTCTCGTCCTTCGGAAAACTCATTGCACCAAGAGTCGCGCCCTGATAGATTTTAACATTATTACCTATGACGGTAGTTTCACCTATCACAACACCGGTTCCATGATCGATAAAGAAATTCCTGCCTATCTGCGCGCCGGGATGTATGTCAATTCCCGTCTTCGAGTGAGCATATTCGGACATTATTCTCGGGATCAAAGGCACTTCTTTTAGGTACAACTCGTGGGCAATACGATAGGTAGCGATTGCCGTCATGCACGGATAACTTATAATAATTTCCTCATAAGACTTAGCAGCAGGGTCTCCCTCGAAAGCGGCGTGAACGTCTCCTTTAAGCAAATCTCTTATATTCGGCAGGCATGTTAAAAGGTGCATAGTCGCATCTTCTGCCATTTCCCTGCAATCACCGGTATCGCAGTTCTGCATCCGGCACTGGTATTTGTAGGCTCTTTCTATCTGTTCAGTCAGTTCCGTATAAACATGATACAAAATATCGATGACAATAAAATCGACATTCGCTTTGGTCACTGTTCTCTTGCCGGTATAACCCGGAAAGAGTATCTCTATAAGCTGATCGAGAATCTCTAAAATCTTGTCCCGTACAGGCAGATTTGAAATATCAATAAAATTTATTCCAGAATCCCCATGGTAAGTTTCCGCAATTCTGGAAACAAGTTCATGCATCTTATCATCGGTCAATTTTCTTTTCCGCATCGGTTTATGCCCTATCAGGATTTGAAATACCCTGTTTTTTAACCGTACAATTCGGTTGATATATATCTTTCGCCGGTATCACAGATGAAAGTGACTATATTCTTGCCTTCATTTTCCGCCCGATGTGAAAGCTGCACGGCAGCCCATACATTGGCGCCACCGCTGATACCGGAAAGAATACCTTCTTTTAGCGCCAACTGTCTCGCTGTTTCGAAAGCATCTTCATTCGAGACCTGGATGATTTCATCGATAATCTCAGTATTCAACACATTCGGCACAAATCCCGCCCCGATTCCCTGTATCTTGTGCGGCCCGGGCTTACCGCCGGACAACACATGTGAATCTCTGGGTTCCACGGCTACAACTTTCAGATTTGCATTTTTCCCCTTCAACATCTCACCGCAGCCGGTAAGTGTACCCCCGGTGCCGACTCCGGCGACCAGGATATCAACATGACCATCTGTGTCATTCCAGATTTCCTGAGCCGTCGTCTCCCTGTGTATTCGAGGATTCGCAGGATTCTTGAATTGCTGGGGCATAAAAGAATTGGGATTCTGAGCAACAAGCTGTTCGGCTTTTTCGACGGCACCAGTCATACCCTTATCGGCAGGCGTCAGTACAAGTTCGGCGCCGAACAACTGCAATAACTTTCTCCGTTCAATACTCATGGATTCAGGCATGGTTAAAATCAAACGATGCCCCCTTGCCGCACAGATAAAAGCAAGACCTATACCGGTGTTTCCGCTCGTAGGTTCTATTATTATAGTGTCTTTGTTTATCAGCCCCTGATTCTCCGCTGCCTCTATCATCGACAGGGCGATTCTGTCCTTCACGCTGCCAGTCGGATTTTTCGATTCCAGCTTGACCAGAATAGCTGCTTTGCCTGATCCAAGTTTATTGATCTGAACCAATGGCGTAAATCCCACTACCGCGGTAATATCTTCAAATATCGCACTCATAGTTTCTCCTGTGCCTAATTATATTTGATAATACGTGTTCTGCGTATTCTTAGCTTCATCAACTAAATCCTTGACTGATATAGACTGTAATACATCTTCTATGGCATGTTCCACTTTTATCCAGACCTTTCTGGCCGCACAATCGGCTGCTTTACCACAATAATTTTCATCCTCAACACACTCGACAGTCGTTACAGGACCCTCGATACTATGCATTACCTCGTTGAGTTTGATTTGCTCCGGTGGTTTGGCAAGTATATATCCGCCTTTGGAGCCCCTGACACTTCTAACGAATCCGGCGGATCGCAACACCGCCATTAATTGCTCAAGGTACTTAACTGATATATCCTGATGCTGAGCGATAATTTTAAGCTGCAAAGGTTTCTTTTCAACATTTAAAGCTAATTCTATAATAGCCCTTACTGCATATCTTGTTCTTGTCGATAGTTTCATAATTAATCCCCTATTATTCCTACTCTAATAGTAGTGTATTATACGAAAACATCTGATTCAAGTGCAAAAGAAAAACCCAAAAAGACAAGAATTTTATAAAATATTTTCTTTATAGCCTTTTTTTAAAACCTAAGTGCTGTTCCAACAGATACTTTATATAATGAATATTAAATTAGACATGCCGTCACAGCTTCAATATATCTTATCAATAAGCCCCGACAATATCTGACAAAAGACATTATAGGACCATATCTAACCCGTAATAAAACTAATATTAAAAAAAACAATAACCTTAAACGCCATCTATATAACCAATTTTCATGAATATCGTAATCTTATGGACAGAGATACTCTGCCTTCAAGCAGCCAAAGCTGTTGACAGTCTAACTATCTGATTTTATAATTACTTTTATACACCCCACCTATGTATAATAGGATACTTGAAAGATGGCGATAGAAGTAAGCAACAGAAAAGTGGTCTTCATTTCCTCTTTTCCACCGAGAAAATGCGGAATTGCAACTTTTACTTCAGACCTTATTACCAATATTCTATCAGCAGCAAAGAATAAATTCGAACCGCTGGTAGTCGCAATGAGGTCCGGCGAGCAAAAGTACGAGGATCCCGTAAAATTCGAAATCCGACAAAACGTAAAAAGTGATTATGTTTGCGCAGCCGATTATATAAATTTCAGCCATGTCGATGTGGTTTGTGTCCAACATGAATTCGGCCTTTTCGGCGGCGAAGCCGGTGAATATCTGAGCCTGCTTCTCAACAGACTCAAGGCACCGATAATAACCACCCTTCATACAGTTATCGATAAACCGGATACTGCTTATCATAAATCAATGGTTGACGTATGCAATGCATCGTATCAGATAATCACAATGAACGAACGCGGCGTCGTTATGCTCAGGGACATTTACAATATATCAGGCAGAAAAATTAAATTGATAGCACACGGCATCCCGGATTTACCCTTCGTAGACAGCAATTACTACAAACATAAATTCGGTCTCGAAAACCGAAGAACTATTTTGACATTCGGCCTGCTGAATCAGAATAAAGGCATAGAGGTGATGCTCAAAGCAATGTCGGAAATTATAAAAGTTGAGCCGTCTGTTATGTATATCGTCCTGGGTATGACACATCCGAATATTTTAAAATACGAGGGTGAATCCTATAGATTCAACCTGCAGCAACTGGTCAAAGACCTGAACTTACAGGAACACGTAATCTTCCACAACAGATTCGTCGATGACAAGGAGCTGAATAACTTTTTATGCGCTGCGGATATTTACGTTACGCCATACCAGAGCAAAGAACAACTGACAAGCGGCACACTATCATTCGCAGTCGGCACGGGTAAAGCTGTTGTGTCTACTCCCTACTGGGCCGCTGAAGAACTGCTGGCGGACGGACGAGGTAAAATAGTGCCGTTTAACGATCCGAAACAGATGGCCGATGCAATAATTGAGATACTTCAGAATGATTCGCTTTTTTATTCGCTCAGAAGACGGGCATACGACTACGGCAGATCCAGAACCTGGCCTAAAATCGGACAAATATACTGGAAGCTGTTCAGCGCAAAAGGATTGCCCGCTCGTATCACGGCAAAAGCTACTTTGTCGGCCGCCCACACGATTTCGAATATCGAAGTCCCTGAGCCGTCTCTGGACCATATACAAAAACTGACCGACGACACCGGCCTGTACCAACATGCAATTTTTACGATACCGAATCGTGAATTCGGCTACTGCACGGACGACAACGCAAGAGCCGTGATTGCCATGACCAAATATTATCACCAGTATAATGAGCCGCAGGTCCTTAAGCTTCTCGATACGTATTTGTCTTTCATCATACATTCCCAGAACAACGACGGCACTATCAGGAACTTCATGAATTTCGACAGAACCTGGATGGAAAATGAACCTTTGAATGATGCCTTTGGAAGAGTTTTGTGGGCGTTTGGTACAGTCATGGCAAAGCCGCCGACCCCGTCATATTTATCCATCGTCAAAGACTGTTTCGACAAATCCGTTGAACGTATCCAGAAGCAGCTTCCGAAAGGCATGGCATATTCCATACTCGGAATGAGCGATTATCTCGAACAGTTCCCCGGAGCCAGCGAGATAAAACGCCAGTTGGAGCTGGCCGCGGACGGTCTTGTACATCAGTACGAAGAAAACAGCTACCCTGACTGGCAATGGTTTGAAGACCTGCTTACATATGACAACGCCGTCCTGCCTTATGCTTTATTCGTGGCAGGCCTGACCCTCGACAATAAGAAATATCTAAAAGTGGCGGAAAAAACCTGTGAATTTCTGCTAACCAATACCTTCAACGGCAATCACTTCAGTTTCATCGGCTGTAAGGGCTGGTATGAACGCGGTAAAACGAAGGCCCATTTTGACCAGCAGCCCATAGAAGCTGCAAGTACGGTAATGATGCTCAGGGCGGCCTATGATGCTACAAAAAATAAAAGATTCTTAACTCTTCAAAGAAAGGCATTCGACTGGTTTCTCGGCCTGAACGATTTGCACATACCACTGTACGATTTTAGAACAAAAGGATGTTATGACGGTCTCGGTGATAACGGCGTCAACACCAACCAGGGAGCGGAAAGTACGCTTAGTCTTTTATTGAGCCTGCTGGCCGTTGTAGAAAGTTATGCTTTTGCCGACAAAATTACAACTGATAACGGCTCACCGATCCGGAACAACCTAATCGAGCAAATAGCTCACAAGACAACATCTAAAAAAGATTTATCTTTCCGTAAAAATAAAAAAAAACGGATTGAAGAACTCACCTGAAAAACAGCTCGAATGAAAGTGGCAAGTTTCAACGTAAATTCCCTGCGTGTACGATTGCCCGTCGTGCTTGAGTGGCTCGAGATAAACCAGCCGGATGTCCTTGCCGTTCAGGAAACCAAGGTCCAGGATGTCGACTTCCCAACCGAAGCATTCGAAAAAATCAATTACCACTATACATTCAAAGGTCAGAAAAGCTACAACGGGGTGGCGATTTTCAGTAAAAGCCAAATCTCGGAAGTGCAATTCGGTTTCAGCGATGAGCCAAAAGACTCTTCTCGTCTTATCAAAGCCAAAATCAACGGTATCACAATCGTAAATACTTATGTCCCACAAGGCTATATGCCGGACTCGGAAAAATTCGAATACAAGCTGAACTGGTTTCAGCGGCTATATGCATTTTTCGACGGCAATTTCGATCCGACTGAGCCAGTCCTTTGGTTAGGAGATTTGAATATAGCCCCGGAGGCGATAGATGTCTACGATCCCGAAGGATTGTCTGGACACGTCTGTTTCCACCCGGAAGTCCACAAAGTTCTGAAGGCAACGATGCAGTGGGGTTTCATCGATGTATTCAGAATGCATTGCCGCCAAGCGGGCCAATATACATTCTGGGACTATCGATTTCCAAATACATTTAAGCGGAACCTCGGCTGGCGACTTGACCACATCATGACTACTCAAACACTGGCAAAAGCCTGCACAGCCTGTTATATCGATAAAAAACCACGAACAACAGAGCGTCCAAGCGACCATACGCCGATTGTGGCCGAATTTGACCTGAAAAAACTCCCGCTGATAAAAAAATAGAATTAGTCATATTAAAAAAGTTTTGTCAAAATCATACAGCAGGGCAAACAAAATAGGTAAAATAACAGTAATCTAATATGATAATACACGCAAGATATGCCGAAAAAAGATTATAAAAAAGTATATAAATTTAACATTTGAGTGTATTTAGAGCTTTTTTAGAGGAATTTTAATCTGGTTAGGACGAGGTTTTTATGAAACAGACTGTATACAAAAACTCAAAATCATCGCCGCAACACAAAAAACCCAATCTTACATTCACATTATTTGCATTCATTATTTTAACTTTATGTCCTATAAATAAAATTATCAAGGCTCAGGACATTACAATTGATGAACTTCCTTTTAAAAATAATCACGAGAGAAACCTGCTCTATGCATCCCGTCTTTATGACACCGATGAGCGTGAGGAAGCCCTCGATGTGTATCATAACATGATAGCGGCTTACCAGGCGGCCGGCGAAAAAGAAAAGGAAGCTGATGTGCACGAAAAACTTGGCTATCTATACTATGAAAAAGACAAACAATGGGGAGCAGAGGAACGCTCTGTCGAGGAACAGCAGACATGGATATGCTCGAACAACATGAAGGCCGTCAGCGAGCTGACCGAATTCCTGCGATGCTATGCAGGGGCAGACCTTACAAATCATCCGAATGACGATTTGAGATATGACAGAAATTTCATCCAGATAATCACCTGCTTCGAGGAAAACCAGGCATGGGGTATGGCCCTTGAATGGATGAACAAATATGAATCTTTTCGTAATCCTACAAGTACTATTTATAACGACAAGATAGACCTGATACAATTTATAAAAGCCGAATATTATTCCGCCCTGAGAAGCCTGCCCGAGGCACTCGAACTCTACCGCCAGGTAGCCTACGGTTTTAATGCGGAAGAACAAAGTAAATATGCTCCCAAAGCACTGCAGAAATATAAAGACCTTGAAAAACGCCTGAGACCGGAAATTTATAAACAATTAATTTCCAAAGCACAGATGCGCGAGGCCAATAACGATTGGGAAGAAGCACTCTGCACCCTGATTTACGCCCGAAGATATGCCCTCGACAGCGAATCACATAAACAGCTCATCGAAGATTTCAAAGAACGGCGCAAAGCGATGCTGACAAGACAGCTTGTAACAGTTAATGTGGCACTGGAAAAACAACAATGGACAGATGCCTCGACCGCCCTTTTGGGCTGTATGAAAGTAGCGGGTGACCGACCCGAATTATATTCCCTTTACAGGGCATGTCAACTTGCCGAAAAAGGAGAAAAACTCGCCGCCGAACTCAGATATGTTGCAGCGGCCGATATATTACACGAAGCCGTAGGGTTGGCAGGCAACAAAACGCCTTTTCTCAAACGTGCAAATGAATTCGAGGCCGAGGCTTCCAAGGATATCGACGCACAACTAACGCAGTCACAATACCTCATCGACCAGGGGGGACTGGAAAATGTTTCTTCAGCTTTCCAAATCATATCCCAGATACTTGCTGTCAGGCCGCAGCATCGTGAAACATTATCTTTGAGGGATAAATTGCTGGGCAAACCGGTATTATTGGATATTGGTAACGGCATCATGATGGAGTTTGTCGTGATCCCACCGGGAAAATTTTTGATGGGCTCGCATAAAAATGAAGAAGGGCGGGATCAAAACGAAGGTATCCAGCGTGATATAACACTAACAAAATCATTTTGGATGGCTACTACGGAAGTCACACAGGAACAATACGGCTCCTTAATGACCACAAATTTCAGTGAAAACCAAAGCATACAAAACGCCTTTGTGGTTTCATGGAACGACGCGGTACTTTTTTGCCAGAAGCTCTCCGAAAAAACCGGCTTTCACGTTCGCCTGCCGTCGGAAGCCGAATGGGAATATGCCTGCCGGGCCGGAACGACTACACGATTCAGTTTCGGTGACGACGACAAAAAGCTTGATGAATATGCATGGTTCAGGTCAAACGCTTACGACGTCAATGAACAGTACGCCCATGCGGCAGCGAGAAAAAAACCGAATCCCTGGGGATTATACGATATGCACGGAAATCTCTGGGAATGGTGCAGTGACTGGTACTCAGAGAACAATACAAATTCAGACCCTCTCGAAGATCCACAAGGCCCGTCAACCGGGGAATACCGTGTCCTTCGCGGCGGTTCCTGGTTCAGTGCGGCCAAACACTGCCGCTCGGCAAGCCGCTATTGGCTCAGTTCCGACGACAAAGAAAACATTGTCGGATTTCGTGTCGTTCTGGAATTAAAATAGGACTCAAACAATCAATACGTGAATACCTGCACTTTCTGCTGAAATTGCTCGATATTTATCTCGTCTTTAGCAAAAGCATCTACATCTGACTTTTTAGCTCGTAAGGTCAAAACAGTTGACGAGGAAAAGCCTGTGTCACCGTAACCACCTACACCACCTCCAGCAATGCCGCCGGCCATACCTCCACCATAACCGCCGGCATAGCCACCAAGTGCGGAGCCACCGCCGCTATAACCACCATAACCTCCTTCACCATAAACGCCGCCTCTGCCGGACATGCCCATCCTGCCCCCGGAAATACCAGAGCTCGATAACTGGTCAAACCCGATCACATTAAAAATAATCCATTCTTCCGGTCCCAATTGCCGGATATTCGAGGCATGTTTCATCGCTTTAATAAGGTCGCTTTTAAGCCGCTCTACTCTTTCCTGAACGGTCTCGGTTCTTGACTCCGGCAAATTTCCGGGAGCATCTTTATTCGGTGAAAACACCTTTTGTCTTGCCTGCTGCCAAACCGGATCGGCACTTTCATCGGCTGTTTGTTCCGGCTCACGTTGTAACTCTGGAGTAAATAAAATTGGAAAATCAACTCCCATCAGGAAAAGTACCCCGTAACCCTGTATGTAAACCGCTTTCGATGACTGATTTTCACTGCTGAAGAATTCCCCATAGTCCATCAAAACCCCACGAATAGTCCTGGGTTCGCTGATGAGTTTCTCATCCAGAATTTGCAGCATCACACGCATATCTTCAATAGTCGTATCAAAACTCCCGGCTTTGACTTCCTCGGATGGAATTACAATTACCTTCCGACCTCCTGAACCTCTCAACACACCAGAGGCGACAATCCCTGACGGCCAGTAATTTTCATTAGACTGGTTCGAGCGGAGACTATCATATCGTCTCTGGGGAGGATTAAAACTTATACCTTCTTTAAACGGCTTGACTATCCCGCTCCACCCGTAATCCACCTTAGCAGTATAAATACCTTCTCTATTGGTCACAGGATTACCCGGTAAACCTTCCATAATAACTCCCGGCTGACCGACTTCGCCGGAAATCTTCAAGGGAATCGGTCCCGCATCATAATCCTGATTTACGTAATCCTTCTTTATCATTGAGTACAATCTATTTTCAGGTTTGAAGTTATACCCTTCTCTTTTCGGTGACACTGGGCCGGCCCAGCCGTAAGGTACAGTACAACTGTAATTGCCTTGCTCATCCGTGATAGGATCACCCGGCAAACCCTGTAGTTCCACTCCGCTCATACCAGCATTACCGGAAATGGTAAAAGTAATCAATGTCGGTGTGTAATTCTGATTCGGCATATCAGAGATTAGATCAGAATAGTGTACAATGGGTGGCTCAAAGTGGAAGCCTTCCTTCGAAGGTTTAACCTCTCCGGTCCATCCATAATCAACAGTAACAGCATAAAAACCACCTTCACTGGTCGGCGGATTACCCGGCAAACCATACATGACAACACCACTGAGGCCTTTATTATTTTGTGTAACACCCCCGGATATGGTTAATTGAATCGGCACCATACTATAGTTCTGATTATCTAAATCACTGGTCACTACAGAGTATGATCTCTGCGGGGGTCTGAAAGTATAGCCTTCTTTTACCGGTTCAACCGTACCAGACCAGCCGAATTCTACTATGCAACTATAACTACCCTGCTCATCTGTGACAGGATTACTCGGCAAACCATGCAATTCTACTCCGCCTGCTCCGGTTTTACCCGAAATTGTAAAAGTTACTACTGAAGGTATGTAATTTTGATTCTTCTGATCAGCATTTACATCAGTGTAAGTCAAGCTGGGTGGATCGAACATATATCCAGGCTTTGTCGGAGTAACCGTTCCACTCCAGCCGGAATCCACCCTGACACTATAATACCCCTTTGCATCGCTAACCGGCTCGCTCGGTAAACCTCGCATCTTAACATTTGACATACCTACAGTGCCGGAAATTGTGAATGTCTTGATTTCCGTATCGTTCTGAGCAATAGATAAATTTCCAATAGTCAAACTGAGAATAACATAAATAATTATTGTCCGATTTGAGAATTTCATTTTACTATCCTTTCTTTCGGTCATTTATTTC
>CAZKYP010000086.1:0-13639 GCA_964556885.1 uncultured Pirellulales bacterium
ATATACCGACCGGGGCGTTGTTTACGCTATCGAAATCCTCACCGAAGAACACCACGTGTCCCTCGACTGCACCCGTACCTGCCACCCATGTAAGCACCGGCTCGACGGATACGTGACTACTGCCTATATCCGGGTCGGGATTATATGCTGTCAAAGGTACTACGGTAAAACTCCAGATATTGCCTCTGTATGTATTAGCTCCGATGACCGTGTCAATTCGCCAATAGTAGTTTACACCTGGGACAAGATCGGAAATGTCATAGGTGGTGGTATTGGTCGATCCTCTATCCGCGGCACTCGCGCCATTGTTTACATCATCGAGTACATCGCTAAAGTACACATGGTAACTGTTCACGCCGACAGCATCAGGTCCCGGGGTCCATGTAAGGGTGCCATTTGTCCCCTCCATAACACCTTCGTTTGCGGGGAAGGGATTCCGGGCTCTGTAAAGAGGACTCGTAAGTGTAAGTCGCACATTATCGCAACCAATCCATGAAGCTGAAGTAGCGGTTGCATTGTCTAATTCAATACCAATTTTATGGTCGTAACAAGTCGGAATGGTGTCGGCTGTAAAAGTCAGACTAAATGTCTGCATCGTGTCTGTAACCGCTACAGTGTTAAATGCTGCTGTAACCCTCGAGCCATTATCGTCATAAAAGAGAGAAAATTTTAAGTTCGTGGACGCCCAAGTATTCCTCGAGTCAATTTGTAATTGAAATACATCACCGCTGCCGATTAGAAAATCGGTCACATTATAAACGTTGGGATCTCCTCCCATCATAAAGGCCGTCCATGTCCCGTCGGTGGGTGTATAGCCCGTTTCCACACCGGAATCGTTGGAAGTGGCAGGACCATCGGTCCAGCCGGGGACATCTGCATAGACGCCTCCCTCCGGCCTCTCCGCATCCCAGCAATGCTGTTTAACTGTACCGGGCAGCTCAAAGCTCGGGTTCACAACATTTATTGGAATCTCCGCTAAGGCTATTTGGGCAGACAGACCCAGGATTAAGATTAAGAATAGAATATTTTTGCTCATGATGATCCTCCTAAATAACAAATACCAATGAAAAAAGTACTTTGATAACGACTGAAACAAACATACAGGATGGGTTAAAATCCCACCCTGTATTCAGCTTTAATAAACCAACGAATTAAATTTGGTTTCTATCTATACAATCTGATGTCATCGAAGAATACGAAACCGGAACCGCCAACCGTCGGACTGGTCTTGTTACCGAATCCAATCGATATCGAATTGACATTAGTAAGGTTAACACCCTGACCGGCGAATTCCTGCAAGGGGATGTCCCATTGTGTCCACTCTGTGACGCGCACGGCATTCGTGTTGGAATTGGAAACCACTGCATTGCCGTTAAGAGCAATATACATAGGCACCACAGCGTTAGCCGCATCGCCGTAGTACCACATAGTCAATGTAGTAACATCGTAGGCGGTCCAGTCTTTCCCGGACGTTAAAGTTTTGGTTACTTCGGACAATCCGGCGCTGTTATCATAGAACACAGGCATCGACTGATCGCCGCTGTGAACGACAGAGGTTTCCATGTAATGCTCTCCGGCGTTGAAGTCGGGATCCGGATAACCCGCCGTCGAACCATTTGTGGGATCATCATAACCGTCAAGCCATGTGTTCCACACCTCGTTCGGCGGGAAATCGTTGTAGTCCTCGAAATCTTCCACGATAAGATAATCCGCGACTGTAAACGCCCACACGCTGCCCATACTAATAGTTGCATCGGTATTAACCTCGTCAATTCGCCAGTAGTAAGTCTGTCCCCATTCGACACCTTCAGCAGGAGCGTAGGTTGTACCAGACTGGCGACCACGATATATATTTGCAGTCGATATATCAGCATCTACGACAGCTTTTTTAACAGTACCGAGGTAAACGTCGTGCTGTGATGCATCTGAACCGGGTGTCCAGGAAAGAGGTAAGGTGTTCTGTATCTGTACTATGGCACCGAAACCGGGTATCGGCTCTGAGGCGAGTGTAGTATCACCCACCATAACAGACATAACCTCTTCGGCTGAAAGTGCCCGACTGTAAATACGAGCGTCATCGATCGCACCGTTATACCACATCCATGTCTGCGCGGAGTCCGCACCTAAGCTTACATTGAAGCTGTTAATCGCTATCGAACCGTTTTCATGCGCTGTCGTTGCCTGAAGCTCACCATCAATATATAAAAGAAGTGCGCTTCCGTCATATGTTCCGGCCAGATGGTGCCAATCATTGTTGAATGTAGTGTAGACTAAATAAGTAGCCATATACAATTGATCGTCATTGATAGAAAACTCTATATTATTTCCGGCTGTATGTCTTAGTCCGTAACTTGAATTACCCTTGGTAATAATAGGACCATCCTGACTGTTGCCCGCTTCATTCGTTTTCACCCATATTGAAAGCGTGATGGCATCGGTTATGTTTAGGCTGTCGGTATTGCCGCAATCGACTAAACTATCCGCTTCGCCGTCAAAACTTAAGGCCCCGTTAAGCTTACCGGGCGTCCATGTCAGACCGCCGAATAATGTGCCGTGGTTTCCGTAGCCGGAGGAGTCGAACGCTCCGATTCCGGATGTGTCGTCGAGCTTCCACCAGGCGACAAGACTGGGATCGCTGATCGGAATCTCCGGAGCGGTACTGAATGTCCAGACCTCACCAGTATATATGCTGGTTCCGTCGCTTGCGTCGACTCTCCAGTAGTAGGCCTTTTCATATTCGAGCGTCTCGGGGGTGAAGGTAGATCCATCAACAGTACCTTTGTTTGTATCGGCGGTTCCGGCCTGCACATCCTCCTTGTTGTCGCCAAAATACACGATATGGGAGATTGCGTTGGTGCCCGGTTTCCAGCTTAGCTCGACATTTACATCAACAAATGGAGCACCGTTAATCGGGACAGGATCATACGGGGTGGTCGGGCGTACAATAATCGTCCAGATATCACCTTTATATGTTGTGCCGCCGCCGACTTCGTCAACTCGCCAGTAGTAAGTGGTACCCGGAACAAGACCGTCAATTGTAAAGCTGTTGGCGCTCTGCTGTGCTTTATAGACATTATCCGGTCCCATCGGGTCACTGCTTGTAGCGGTATCTACAGCATCGAAGTTATCAGAGAAATAAATATCATGTTCGGTTGCGAACGGACCCGGCAGCCATTCGAGTGTCACAGTTGTAGTATTGATTTGACTGCCGTCAGCCGGAGATGGATTGATTGCGATAGGATTAAGAGCTTCGATACCGACCTCATCTATAATAACCTGTGCAAACCAAAACTGGTTTGCAGGAGCACGATCGCTTATGTTGGCAAAACCGACCTGCAACTGACTGTTCTGTCCGGTTGGATTTGGACCGGTTGACAGATAGAATGTCTGAAATGTCCATGAATTTCGAGGCTGGTCCGGATTATCCATATCGTAAATAGCCTCGTTAATTATTGTCGATATACCCGCATCCTGAAGAAATACCTGGAGGATACCACCGAATGTTCCTTCGTTTCCTGCCCTGCGGCCAACCCAGACAGATACCTTATAGATTTTATTGGCCTCGACGGGAACAGGATTACCTTGTTCCTGTAGACCTTGGTAAATCTGACCGTTCTGATTCAGAAAGCAGACATTTTCGCCATCATGGGCCGGCGGGGTGAGAGCACCGGAACCCAGATTCTGCGCACCTGCAGAGCCGACGCAAATCCAGCTTTCCGCATTTCCCTCAGCCCAGGCTCCATCAGCAAGTGTTTGGGCCTCGAAGCTTCCATTGAGCAAGGTTACCTGCCCAAAAGTTGATCCCGCAAGGGCAAAGACTAAAATTATAATGATGAATTGAATTTTTCGAATACTTTCTGCTATCATAATAGCCTCCTCGAAAAGATGGTGATGTTATTATAATTCTTACATTTGCATTTCTGCTTTTTTTGACAACACTTCAATCAATTTTAAGCCTTATACTTACAGTTGTCAATCAATTTCTAAAGCAGAGTTGTATCTTTTATCGGATATTTCAACTGTTTACTTAAAAGACAATATGTGAAAAAAACAGCGAAGATATGATAAAAATGTGATGAAAAAGTTGATATTGTATAATATTGTCTTACCGGGATTATTTACCTGTAAAACAGGCGGCTTTATAAGAAATCCGACGAATTAATGCTACAGGCGGACAAGCCGCTATAATATCGGTTAAAGTAAGGATTTGACAGGTTCGATTTCATTATGAAAGTATTGGTATATGGTGGCGGGGCGGTAGGACTTGGGCTGGCAAGCTGCCTGCTCAAATCGAAAGCACAGGTAGATATTATAGCGCGAAAAGATACGGTCCAGTCCCTACGAAAAAACGGGCTTGTCAGGACCGGTATCTTCGGGGATTACCATGCCGGCCCATCGGCGTTCGGCAGCTATACTTCGCTAAACGAGCTGTCGGATCGGCTGTATGATTACGTCCTTGTGTGCACCAAATCCTTCGATTCACTCGAAGCCGCTAAAGACCTTTGCGAGCATAAAACTATATTTACCCGAAAAACGAAGATCGTGTTGAGCCAGAACGGTTGGGGTAACGCGGAGGCGTTTACAATCTTTTTCGATGAAGAGATGGTTTACAACGCACGAGTGATAACGGGATTTCAAAGAAATAAGCCCAACGAAGTCACCATAACGGTTCATGCAGATGCGATTCATATCGGTAATCTGTTCGGCGAAAATGTCTCGTCAGTTGAAGAATTAAGTGCCGCTATAAATAATGGCGGCATCCCCTGTATGACAACCGGGGAAATCGTCAAAGATATCTGGGCCAAGATGCTTTACAACTGTGCCCTCAATCCGCTGGGCGCCGTCCTCGACGTTCCTTATGGAAAATTGGCCGAGCACCAATCTTCACGAGCCATCATGAATGGTATCGTTGAAGAGGTCTTTGCCGTTATGACAAAGGCCGGCCACCGGACGCACTGGCGGTCGGCGGGGGATTTTCTCGAAGTCTTCTATAACAAGTTAGTGCCTGATACCGCCGAGCACAAGTCGTCTACCCTGCAGGACATCGCCGCGGGAAAGCCGACCGAGATAGACGCCTTAAACGGTGCCGTGATAAAATTGGCCGAACAGCATAACATACCTGTGTCGTATAATCTTATGGTATGTAATATAATAAAATTCATCGAAGCGAACAGAGCCTGACGGCTGACGAGGGCAACGATGGTTGCTGCTGATTATTCAGAACTCTTTTGATTCTGTTGCGAATTTTTCCAGCTCTTCCGTCAGTGCTTTCTGGAGTTTTTTGTTTTCTTCTCTGTCCTGCTCAGTCGGGGCAAATGTCATGTCCTTCATCCCGCTTTTTTGAAACAGGGCTAATTTATTTTCGTAAAAGAGCTGCTTCGACTGTATGTCTATGATGTGAGGCAGTGACTCATTTATAATCGGATAATAAATTTTTCTGATCTTTAGAACGGTGTCCATCAGTTGTTGTTCCAGTTCTCTTTTGCGAAGATATGTGCAGGACTTGACGATGGCGATTTTTACTTCCAGGAATAAATCCCTGTCCTTTTCGTAGAGGGTTCTTATATCCATCTCCGACGGTTTGAGGATGGAACAGTCGCCTAATGCGTTTTGCAGGAAATATTCCCACCTTTCGACCGCCACGCGAAACGCAACCAGCTCACCTCGTTCTTCTCCGCGTAATTCTCTCTTTACTTCGAGGGATGTTTTGTTTATTTCCTCGATCCTGCCTGCAATACCTTCCACTCTTTTTTCGATAAAAACTTTGAGGAAAAAAGCGGTTGTGACAATTATTATCATTGTCGGTGAGGCTTCTTTGAATAGTTTTAGTAATTCCGACATAATAATCTCCTTCTGTGAAAACTCGTGTTTTTATAATACCGAAAGAACACTGTCTGCTTTAATTAACAGGTCCCATATCAAAAAGAAATCAGATATCTACGCCACAGCCCGAAAAAAGCTGTATATAAAAGAGTCCCCAGGTTGCTTTCGTATAAATTAAAACCGGTTCCTCCATGATATATGATTATATTATCCGCCTTGTACATATCATCTGTTGTTGGATATGATATAACCAGTTAAAAAAGAGATATTTCAATATACGTATAAATACTTATGTCAAGTTTTTGTTGATGATTTTCTTGATTATAAAGCTGGTATTATAAGCCATTTTAATGCGGCGTTCGTCTCAGCACAGGCTCACCGGCTCGGAGCCGGGGGACGCTGGCCGAAAAAAAATACATCTTCGATAAGCCCTAAAATTGCCCCGGGGGAATAAATGATAAAAATGGGGGCAAATAATTTAATTTTTATTGTTGTACTTTCACAAGTCTTTGTGGTATAATGCCGATTTATTACATGGGATGTATTCTCATCTCTCAAGAGTATGTTCCCAATGAAAATTGAAAACGAGAGAAATTTTATACGGTCTGTAAATAGACCAAGGAGAAGTATCAGTGAATACAGGTACAGTAAAGTGGTTCAATTCAAGCAAGGGTTTTGGTTTTATTAATCCGGATGATGGCGGCGAAGACTTGTTCGTTCATCACTCGGAAATTAAGACAAGCGGTTATGCGTCGCTTGATGAAGGTCAGAAAGTCCAGTTCGAAATCGGACAGGGCAAAAAAGGCCCATGCGCGACAAATGTAGTCCCTGCCTAAAGCTCCGATAAGACTTGAGAATCAAAAGGCCCTGCTCAACGGCAGGGCTTTTCCATTTATTCCATCCGTATCGCCAGACACAAATCTCAAGAAAATTTTGAAATTTTCTTGAGATATTCCGGGATCGGGCATAGAATTAATCGGAATTATATAACACTATTTTTTTGAAAGCGGAGATTGATAAGCAGAAATCATGTTGATTGCAAAGGATTGATTCTCCCGGAAGCCACTTGGAACTGCCGCTGTTTCTTTCCATTCCACACCTGCCTTGATTTCGCCGCCTCTCCAATAAGGAGAACACAAATGAAAGTGCTGCTTGTTAACCCGAAAGTGCCGGACACGTTCTGGAGTTTGAAAAACGCCCTGAAATTCATTGCCAAGAAGTCTGTTCTTCCGCCGCTGGGATTGTTGACTGTCGCCGCAATGCTGCCAAAAGACTGGAAGGTCAAGCTGCTGGATATGACTACCAGGAAATTGCGAGATCGAGATATTCGCTGGGCTGATTATGTTTTTATTTCGGCTATGGTCATCCAGCGAGAATCCGTCGACCAGGTAATTGAACGATGCAAAAGGATAGGGACCAAAGTTGTAGCAGGAGGCCCGCTTTTTACGGGTATGCCTGAACTATATGAGCATGTTGACCACCTTGTGCTTAAAGAAGCGGAATTGACCTTGCCGCAGTTCATAAAAGACCTTGAACAAGGTTGCCCTAAAAGAATGTACAGTACAGACGAGAAAGCCGAGTTATGCCGGACCCCCATCCCTTTATGGAGTCTCGTAGAAACCGATAAGTACGCCATGATGTGTGTTCAGTATTCGCGAGGGTGTCCTTTCGATTGCGACTTCTGCGATGTAACAAGGCTCTTCGGACACAGGATACGTACAAAGACCACAGAGCAGGTGTTGGATGAACTGGAGAGTCTGTACAGTCTCGGCTGGCGAGGTGACGTGTTCTTCGTCGATGACAATTTCATCGGAAACAAGGCCCATCTGAAAAAAGAATTACTACCCGCCGTCATAGGCTGGATGGAGAAAAGAGAATATCCATTCTCTTTTAATACACAGGCTTCAATAAATCTGGCTGACGATGAAGAATTAATGGAATTAATGGTCCAGGCTGGTTTTGACTGTGTTTTTATCGGGATCGAAAGCCCGAACGAAAAAAGCCTGAGCGAGTGCAACAAGCTTCAGAATACCGGCCGCGATTTGGTCGGCTGTATAACAAAGATTCAAAAGGCGGGAATGCAGGTGCAGGGCGGCTTTATCCTCGGGTTCGACAGTGATGATGCGGGCATTTTCGACAATCTGATTCAATTCATTCAGGACAGCGGCATCGTTATGGCAATGGTGGGCCTGCTGAACGCACCTCGTGGAACGAAATTATATCATAGGCTCTTTTCCGAAAACAGGCTCACTCAAATTCCGACAGGGGACAATACGGATTGCTCGATAAATTTTGTCCCCAAGATGGGCACGGCAAATCTCCTTCATGGATATCAGAAAGTGATTCAAACGATATATTCTCAAAAACAGTACTGCGAGCGTATCAAGACGTTCCTGCGGAACTACAAAGCCTCCTCTACAACGAAGATGAGTTTTAGATACCGCGAATTGCGGGCGCTGCTGAAGTCACTGTGGCATATCGGGATATTAAGCAGGGGCCGCAAGCATTACTGGAAACTTGTGTTGTGGTCATTGCAGAAGCGGCACTACCTGCACATGGTGGTGATTTTTTCCATTCACGGTTATCATTTTCGAAAGATATTCAGGTCACTCCAGAAACAGACGAAAAAACTGACTGCGGAATCTCGAACTTGTATGTGAGTCAAACTCTATAGCTTGGTTGCAGCGGCTAACCTCGTTTTGCTCTTCGCATCAGCTTATAGACCCAGTCTTCGAAAAACAATGGATAGAGGTTCATCTTTTCGCTGGCTAACTGGAGTCCCTTTTTGGAAAGCAGGGCCTTTAACTGATCTGCATGGTCGGGGAATTGCTCCGATAAACTTTTCCTGTATAAATCTCTGAATCTTCTGAGTCTTGATTGCCTGACCTCGTCGTTTTTGCCTGTCGCCCTGAAATAGCTTCTAATCTTATCGACCCTTATGTTCTGGTCCTGTATGAAAAACGGAATAAGTCTTTTGGGAATCTTGTCCGGCAGGATGAACTTTTCGCCGATGACCGAAAGCTCAATTTCGTCGGGTTCGTAATGCAGGAAGGGGTCATAGAAAAACACGGCCGGATGGAAATCCACCCTGTTGCCGGCCAGATAAGGCACAAAGTGATCCATGGTCTTGCCCGCCATGAACAGGTCCGGCGGGCCGTCGCCGATTAGTATGATATAACACAGCTTGTTCAGGTCCCTGCGATTATAGCCCACGATTGTATTGAAGGTCCTTTGGAGTTTAGGCATCGTTACTCTGCGGATATCGATGATTAACAGTCTCGATGTGACGGTCTCTTTGGCCATAACTTCGATTTCTTCGACAATTGCGTCGATATCGTCCGTCTGGGAAGGCCGAATCAATTGAATATTCTTCATTCTTGGGTCATTATGTATCCTTGCGTAAATATCTTCTGCCAGGATGTGGTCCAGTGTGATGATGTGTATCCTGTTTCTCCTTTGAGGATGGCTCAGTATATCCGATGAAATATCTGTTATACTATATGTGGTCTGGTCCAACGTCTTCGACTTCCTGTCACTTCTTTATCAATTTATATAAGATTAAATACGTTTTTATAACGGTATGTATTATACACTAAAAGTTCGGTGGCTCAGGTCGTTTTTTTCCAAGAAATAATGTAACTGTTCTTATTCATAAAGGAATAAGGTTATTTTGAAGATTTATAACTATCATAGGATTAGTATTATTCATTTAGATATGGATAAAATTGGATTGAAATTCAGGTTCAATACCTAACAATGTGTCTGGTACATTCACCGCCTGGGACAAGTACGGCGATCCCGCCTATTTCGGCGGCTATGTCCCATCCTGGGGCCGAAGCGGCCAATACGGCAGCTATGGAATAAACTGCTGGGTCTATAACCCCCTCGATCAGGGCACATATTCCATATCCCCGGAGAATCTCCCGCTATACTGGCGGACCGAATATGCTTTTTATGGACACTTCCTTCAGAAAAGTGGGCCTAAAAGAGTTGTGGACCTTCAAATGGCATAGGAACTACAATACCGCCGGACCCTGGACAACCGCCGGTAATGCCATCGAAAGCGACTGGCCTTTATGGATACAAAAGTATGAGGATTACTAAATCCCAAAATACAATACAAATAATAAATACAATTCACTAATCACATTTCAGTAACTACCAGCCGAAAACAGTAAGGATCAGGATATTATAGGTCTATACGCTGGTTTTGGATGATGTTCTGCCGAAAGAACGGATAATATTTCCTGCGGCGTTTGGCTGTTAAGGCTTATGTTTCATATATTTTAGTTGGCGTCCGGAACTATGTCGCCAATCGCATATGGGGGTGGTTGTATGCAGAAGTTAAGTCTTAATTTTGATAAATCGAAACGGCCCTGTCGCGGGGGAGGGCCGTTTTATTAATGGCGTTAAATGGCAAAGAAGTTGTCGGGAGTGGGATGAATATTAATTTTTGAGGATGGAGTAATTATTTCAGATGTTTGAGCTTTTGAAAAAACGCACTTATTCAATCGGTATCGATATCGACAGGGACAGTCTGAGGCTGGCCCAGCTTGGCGACAACGGCAGAGGGCTCAAGCTTATCGCCGGCAACAGCCAGGAGCGACCGGAGGAGATCAAAGCCGGCAGCAGTACCTGGCAGAGATGGGCCATTGAGACGATTCATTTGTTGTCGTCATACGGCGGCTTTCGCGGTAAAGGTATCGTGGCGACACTGCCGACGAGTGACATCTTTATCGATCATATCAAAATGCCGAAGACGGACGACGGCAAGCTGGAGGACGCCATCTTTTCGAAGATAAAACAGAAGCTGCCGTTCGAGCCGCTCCGGCAGAACACAATGATAAAGTACATCCCCGCCGAGCAGGATAATGTGATTGTGTTGGCCGCCGAGCGCAAGTTAATCGACAGGCATCTGGCAATATACGAAGAGGCCGGTCTGGCAATAAAGTCGATATGCATCTGGCCGGTGGCGCTGGCGAATTGTTATACGCGGTTTTTTGGCCGGCGCAAGTCCGATCTCGAAACCGTTGTAATGCTGATTTGCATCGAGCAGAATCATACGAATGTTCTGATATGTCGTTATAAAAATCCGCTGTTCGCCCGCACGATTTCCATGGGGGCTGAACAGCTCGGTGATGAGAAGGTAGTGACACGGCTGGTTCTGGAACTGAACGCCTGCAAACGGCAGTTCGGAATGTTGTATCGAAACTCCCAGATTGAGCGTTTGATTTTTCTTTCCGGCCGGTCCATAGATAAAAATATATGTGCGACGATAGCCAAGCAGATGGAAATGCCCGCGCAGGTCGGAGATTGCCTGGCGGCCGTTCAGATTCCCAATACATCCCGTTGGAGTTCGAACAATGAATGCGACAAAAAAGATTTGGCCGGGGTGGACAGGAGGGAGTCCCAGGCCAACTGGTCTGTCGCTTTCGGGCTTAGTTTGTCGTCATGAACGAGGCGGAGTGTAATATGGCGTTCCGATCCCGGCAAGAGGAGGTAAACACAAAAAATGGTTAATATAAATTTTGTACCTGATGATTACGTACAAAGTAACGAGTCACGCAGAACCAACTTTATGTATTTGATTCTGTTTCTGGTGGTGATGACGGCGTTATGCGGGTCCTTCATGGCTATTAAAGTACGCCAGAAAGCCTGTAACGCTCATGAAAAACTCGTTAACGACAGAATGACACAGATACAGGAGACAATCAAGAAGTTTGAGGAGCTTCAGACGAAACGCCGCGCCATGATGAAAACCGCTCTGACCACAGCCGAATTGCTTGAGCCGGTGCCGAGGAGTATTTTACTTGCATCGCTGACTAACAATTTGCCTGTTGGTGTATCGCTTATGGAAGTGGGTATGGTCCAGAAAGAACCTAAGAAGACCAACAAACCGGCTGCACCAACCAGCAAATATCAGGCGGCGCAGGCCGAGAAGGCCGAATCGGCCGAACAAAAACTCTCGCCGGAGCAGTTGCTGGAGACGCACATAAGTATCGGAGGCATAGCTCCGAGTGACTTGCAGGTTGCTTCATATATCGAGAGGCTTACAAATTCGGCTCTACTGGATAATGTGGCGCTGGTAGAATCAAAAGAACACAAAATAAATGAAAACACATTCAGACAGTTCAAGTTGACGGCTATGCTCAAAAAAGACGTCCATCTTACAAAAAATGACGTTGAAACAATCAGGGACAAAGCTCAGGAAACAATGTGGAATTTTTAATACCGGTGCTGAGTGGGGGCCCCCCGTTCTATCGGGGCCCCCGCGGCAAATCGGTTTCTTGTTAGGATGAGGGTGTGATTATGACAAGCAATTTCAGAAAAATCGTGTTTTTTGTACTGTTACTCAGCCTTGCCGGCTTCGGTTATCAGTATATGATTAAACCGGCCAACAAGGATCTTGCCGAAACTAAGGTGCGTCTGGATACGAAGCTGGCTCAGTTGGCCAAGTTCGAAAAAGTTGCGGCCGCCGCCGAGGACCTCACAAAACAGCTCGAGCAGTTGCAGGATGCGATTGAGTTCTTTGAGAGCAAGCTCCCGCCCAAAAGCCAGATACACGAAGTGCTTGAGCAGGTGACTGTGATTGCACAGAAGCAGGGCTTGAATCCCAAGACGATTCGGACACTGAACGAAAAGGATAACAGCGGTTATATCGAGCAGCCGTTGAAGATGGAGCTTGAGGGTGATTTCAGTTCGTTCTATTCGTTTCTTCTGGAGCTTGAGCAACTGCCGAGGATTATGAAAATTCGCGAGCTGCAGTTGGAAAAGCAGGCAAAAAGCGAAGGTGAAATAGCCGCAGATTTCATTGTGAGTATATTCTTCCAGAATAAGGCGGGTTAATAAATCGGTGCGAATAATACCGTATATTTGAGGAATGGAGATTAATCATGTTGTCTTTTTTACGTGAGCAGAATCGTGGCGAGTCGTCGAAATCGAAACAGAATGCAGGAGCATCCTCCGGTGACGGCGCCGTAAAGATGCAGGATAAGGACTATCTCACTGTGGCGGCCCAGGAGAAGAAGGTTCGCAATAATACGATAATGCTTGCTGTTTTGTTTATTATTGGATTGTTGGGTCTTTGGTTCATGATCAGAAAAAGCTCGCCGCAGTCGGCCTCGGCCGCTGTTGTCGAAGCCGAAGAGGTGCAGATCGAGACAGCCATCGCCAGGATTACGGGAGTTAAATCGGAGATGTTCAGCGGAATGGACGAGATTGTAAAGAAATTCTATGAGTTTTCCGATGTCCTGCAGGTGAAGGTCAATGAGCTGGCGAAGAATCCTTTCATCCTCGAAATGTTTATGGCGGGTGCGAATATTGTACCTGAGGAGAAAGAGCAGACCGTTGAAATCGACCCCGAAGAAGTGTGGCGGCAGCAGATTAAGATGAAGGCCGATAAGCTTGAACTTCAGAGTATTATGCTCTCCCAACCGTCGGTACAGGATGTACGGTCTATAAATCGTTATTGTTGTATGATCGATAATGAAATCCTTTACGAAGGTGACTTGATAGGAGGCTTCAGGATTCTGCAGATTGGGAATGATTTTGTTAAACTTGAATGGAATGAAGAAAGTGATGCCGGATATTCGAAGATCCCGGTCGTCCTGAAGTTGTCGGAATGAAACTACCCTTTTTATCTGAAAAGAAGAAGGATTCGTCGGAGCAAAAACAGGCTTTGCGAACCGGTCGGGGTATCAGCCGGGAAAGTCCGAGTTGCTCCGATGACCAGTTGGTGCGCGGGCTAAGCGACTTGTACAGTCCAGAGCAGGAGATAGTTGCTCATGTTCGGGATGTGGCCGATATTCTTCACGAG
>CAZKYP010000087.1:0-13576 GCA_964556885.1 uncultured Pirellulales bacterium
TCGGTGTGAAGTTGGACATTGTGACTGTTGTATGACCAGTAGAGATTGCCGTGATTATAGCATGTTCCGGTGAAGCGCTGTCCGTCAGGGAGACTTTGTTCGATCCATTCCGATCCATCATAACCAATTAGAACTGTTCGGCTATGAGTCACAAACCAGACTCTCCCATTGGGTTCAAAAAGAACAGGGCGAGCGCCATAAAGTTGGGGTGCTTCCTCGGTAAATTGTTGCTCAACAATTTGATAGACCAACTCTAAGTTCTCACGCGTAGCAGGATGATTGAGCAAATACCAGATGCGATCGTCAGGTGCGATAAAAACTTCTCGGACATCCTCAGGCAAAAGTTGCCACATCTCATCGGTTAATTTGATGGGGCCAATGTTCTGTGGATACTCTGTAGACCAAGCCGGAGTACATAACAAGATAACCAGAATACCCGCGTTAATACTATTGCAGGTGAAAATTGAGTGTTTTTTGTGCCACAGATTAATCATGGTGTGATTTCTCTCAAAGTATTTCAGTCGTTTTTCCTTGGAAAGCTGTTTGGCTTAGCCTTGGATCAAACTTAACTGTGCAAATATTAGCAGGCAGCATCAGGTCTTCTGCCGTAGCGATTTGGTACGGATAGTTCGGTTTTCCCGTACCACCGCTGTATTTTGCCTGGGACGGCGAACTCAAAGAGAAGATTAGAATTGTTAAAAGGATTGTTCGTAAAATCCGTGAGTTTCCCGCTGAAGTCATGTTTCGACCTCCTCTGTTCTTTTGAGTGTCGGAACCACCGCATATCCGGCTGCTGAATCCAATAAACCGCATTAATCAAACAAGTGTTTCCTCTAAGCTTGCTTGTATATAGTATATCAGATGGGAATAAACACTGTCAAGTAAATATGGAAATTTCACACCTGCCTTGGTAAATATTGACGGATTCGTAGGGTTCGGGTATGGTATGTCAAAAGCGGAAGGGGGGAAGGCAGAACGGAATTACTTGAAAGGAGCGATTTGTATATGAGAAGGCGAGAATTTATAGCTGGTGCTGCGGGTGCTGTTGCGGGGCTTGCGGGGATAAATGCTATGGCGGCCGGTAACGAACAGGGGCAACAGGAATACTATGAGCTTCGGTGCTACCGTACTCTTGCCGGGCCGAAACGCAACCTGGTCGGTGATTTTCTCGAGAAGACCGGTATAGCCGCAATGAACCGCATCGGGATCGGGCCGGTTGGGGTCTTTAACGTTATGTACGGGCAGAACGAACCGTCGCTTTATGTGCTCGCCGTGCATAAATCGCTCGAATCGGTTGCGACATCATCAACCAAATTGTTAGAGGACGACGAGTATCGAAAATCCGACTTTGCCAATTCGGCACTATCCGACCCGATGTATATGAGTTACGAAAGCTCGCTGATGGCGGCGTTCAAGGGGCTGCCGAAATTAGTCGTGCCGGAAAAGAAAAAACGGATATTCGAGCTGCGGATTTACCAGAGCCACAATCACAAGGCTTCGAAAAAGAAAATCGAGATGTTCAACGAGGGCGGCGAAATCGAGGTTTTCAAGAAAACGGGCCTGAATCCGGTGTTCTTCGGCGAGACGATAGTCGGGCCGCGGCAGCCGAACCTGCATTATATGCTGACCTTCGCCGACATGGCCGACCGCGATAAGAACTGGAGCGTCTTCATTGCCTCTCCGGAATGGAAGGCACTAAGCGGCGATCCCGAATACAAAGACACTGTCTCGAATATAACGGACATCATTCTCCAGCCGACGGGTTATTCGCAAATATAATCGCCGAATGGATAAGGCAAAGCCCAGCGGTTTCGGAAAGTATGCAACAACGGGGGGTTGGTATAAAATCGTCATTTTTTGTGATAAAACCGTCAACAAATGAGAATAATTGTGAATTTGTCCTTGACTTTAGGCCGCTTTATTTGTATCAATATATATGAAGGAGTCAGCGCCGGTGCAGGCGCATATCTGGAATTATGTGACCTCACGCAGGCAAAACTTCTATATTATCGGCAGTTTCAAAATCTTTTGCTTCGGACGAGTTTTCTTTACCTTTTCTATTGTCCGCTTGTGAAAAAGGAAAGGAGGTGGATTCTTTTTAATCAGCAGATCATCTGAAGCAGGTATTTTCCTGCTGTTCAGGAAAGGTAAGAATCAAACATCGGTATTTTAAAATTACAAAATTATTAACCTGAAGGAGGAATATTATGACCAAAAAATTGTTGCTTCTAACTTGTCTTGTCATAGTGCTAAGTGCCGTCAGCACCGCTTCAGCCGAACTCGTGGCTTACTACAAACTCGACGAGGTTTCCGGCACTATAGCCGCCGATTCGAGCGGTAACGGCTTCGACGGAATAGTCGGAGGCGACCCGAATTGGATTGCAGATCAGGGACGTGCTGTACTGTATTTCAACAGCAACGATTCTGTAACTCTTCCGGCTGATAGAATGGGTATGACCTCGGAAGAAGGTACGGTAGCATTCTGGATCAACAAACCGGCTGAGGTCGTAGGAATCAATACGATATGGTGGGGCGGCGACAATACCACCGGCGGCGGTTTTGGCCCCGAAAACGAAATGCATATCATGATCGAGCAGGCTGGCGCAGGTGTCTGGATAGGCGGCGAGTTCGGTTTCTATAGTTACAATACTGTAAACTGTCATTGCCACTCAGACCCGGAAAAAGGCGATGCTACACAACCCGGTAATACACCGGTCGACCCGATCCTGGTCAACGACGGTGAATGGCACCATATTACAGGAACATGGAGTATGACTACAAGTGCCCAGATTCTGTATTTCGACGGTGCTTTTGTACAGCAGGGTGTTTACGGCACCCGTGTTTATCCGTTAGATCATATGTACCTCGGCCAGATGGCAAATGCCAGTCGTACCTTAACCGGTTCGCTTGACGAAGTGCGAATCTACGACAGGGCGCTGGACGAACGAGAAATCCTTGCTGCAATGCAGGGTGCCGCAGTCAACCCGTTTATAGCTTTCAGGCCGGACCCGACCGACGGAGCGGTAGAAGTTCCTCAGGATGCGGTGTTAGGCTGGAAGCCCGGAGACTTCTCAACAGGCCGCAATGTTTATCTCGGAACAAGCCTCGATGATGTCAATGAGGCCAGCGTTGATGATCCTCGCGGCGTACTGGCTGCTCAGGGCCTGACCGAGCTTACATTTGACCCGCCCGGACTGCTCGAATACGGCGTGACATATTACTGGAGGGTAGATGAAACCAATGAAGCCGAAGCTGACAGCCCGTGGAAAGGTGGAGTTTGGAGCTTCACCGTTTTGAATTTCCCCGTTATCATAGATGATTTCGAGGACTATAACGACTATTCGCCGGATGAGATTTGGAACACATGGATTGACGGATTTGGCGATGCGACAAACGGTTCGACGGCCGGTTATGGCGATCCAGATTTTAACGCCGGTGGACATTACGCCGAAACCGACATCGTTCACAGTGGTGAGCAGTCCATGCCGATATTCTATGACAACGCTGCTGGACTGTCCGAAGTGACCAGATCGATGGCCGGAATCAGTAACTGGACACAGGACGGCGTCGTCACACTTACCTTGTTTGTCCAGGGTGACGCGGCCAATGCGGATGAGCAGGTATATGTGGCAGTCAATAGCAATGCGGTTGTGAATCTTAGTGCCGGCGCAGCATTGGCGACCGATTGGGTACAGCATGATATACCTCTGCAGAGTTTTGCAGATAAGGGTGTGAACCTGTCAAACGTCAGTTCATTGTCCATAGGGCTTGGTAACAAGGCCAACCCGACTGCCGGTGGTTCAGGTGTCATATATGTCGACGATATTCGTCTGTATCTGCCTGAGCCGTAATCAAGTTTGGATTTAAACTGATTACACGGTTGACGTGACAATTGTGTTATTACGGGGCTTGTATTGACGTTGTGATACGGGCCCCTTTTTTTATTGCGGGGGATTAGTAAAAGCGATTCTCCAGGCTTTGATTGGTCTCTCAGCCGGCGGGTTTTCTGTTTTCCCGGCAGAACTTGCCCATCAGCTCCATCGCTTTGTTGAGTTTTTCCATTGAGCCGTCCAGTTTTGCGTATGCATTGACCAGCTCCAGCAGTTCCGGGTCCGGCTCGACCCGGCCGTAGTGATGCGCGACGTTGACAATCCCGGCGTCGAGGCCGTATTCAATAGCTTTGGCAACATACGCCCTGCAAACGCCGATCTTTCTGCCGGGCAGGTCCCGCACGGAATTACTCACACCGAGCGAACAATGCACACCTTTGAATTTCGGATTGCTCTTTATTCTTTTTATTGTCTCGAATGCTCGGTACGTATAACCGGGCACGTCCGGCTCCATAGGCATATCTATCGCAAGCGGAAAAACTGTCGAATCGAAGAATATATCATCCGGCTTAAAACCGTATTGACCCACAGCCGCATCGAACAGTTGGTTGGCCAATCCGAATAGTTCATCAACCGAATGGGAGCCGCCCGGGCCTGTTGAGGCGCCTTCGCCTACTAAAAGGCCGATGAATGCGAAATCGAATTTCTTCTTCAAAGGAAGTATTTTGTCAATAGTATAGACCTTTACCGAATTGATGAGCGGCTTTTTGACCTGCTTATCAGTTTTGTACCACTGTTGCAGACCGGCTATGAGGACGTCGTCGTTGCTGCTGTCGATGCAAACCGGCACACCTGAGCCCCACTTTTGAACGAGTCTGACATATTCGGTCATCATATTAACCGCAACTTTCGGGTCGTCTTCTCCGAAGGCGTCCAGATTGACCGCAATATAATCGGCGCCGTCAGCGGCCTGCGATTCGACTAATGCCTTGATATATTCCAAAGGAGGGCTCGGTTTTGTGTACGCTTCGGGGCCGAACTCCGCCAACTGCTTCATTATCTTTCCGGTCTTCGGAATCGAGGCATGTATCGATTCGCCGATAGAAATAAGGGCGTTTTTCATCGTGTGGTCCTTCCCAAAAAGATAGTTCAAGATGGAGGCTGTGTGCGACAGGGCAGGATTTCTCGGTTTATTAATTGTGGCTTGAAGTTTCTGAATTCCCCCGGCCTCCGCGGCCGCCGCATTGTAAATCCGGTCCCCGATGCAGATTCTCTCAAGATTATTGCCGCAGTATCCATCAACGGTCGAATCGCCGCACGGTGCGTTGTTCATTCCTTTTTCACATCCGCCCCTCGTGCAAAGACCGAAGTCCTCCGGCAGGAAACAATCACCGCATTCCTCGCACTCGAACAACAGGTATTTAACGGCCTTTTCGGAAGCGTTGAACATGCCGTAAACGGCCCCTTTGCCTTTCTCAGTGCCTAAGAAAGCCATCGTCTTTTTTAATGCGTGGAATCCTCTGTAATCAGGGTTGAGAATCGCCCGGTGCATGAAATTAAAGAATCTCTGCTTGATTTTCTTCCGCGGCTTTAACAAGCCTACCTTCCTGCCGGCCTCGTCGTACAGATAGAACACGCGGCCTTTTTTCAAGGATGCAGGCCAGTAGAGGTTGTCTTTGAACTGCTCCCATTTATCGCCAATCTCGACAGCTCTTGCGAGGATTTTGATAAACATATCGAAATTATGGACACCGCTGACATCGACCCCGGCCGCACCGATAGCCTTATACATCGCTACCTGTTGGGCCGCTCTTTCTAAATGTTCATCGACACTTTCCGAATAAACCTTTTTCAGCAGCTCATCACTCACAAAGCAGCCGGGCAGCTTTATATCATGCATAAGCCTCGGGGCATTGGTAATGGTGCTCAGAAGATAGACGTTGCCGAGAACAGGCACGTCCAGTTTGTTCTCCTGCAAATACCTGAAAAGCTCCAGCGACTTTTTCCAGTCCCAGCCGACCTGCGTTATAAGAAACTTCGCTCCGCAGGCTATTTTCTTTTCCACTTTGTAGTATTGCTGCATCTGCGAGGCTTCTGTATATTTGAAAGGCGAAACAGCCGCACCCGGAAAAAACTGGTGTACTTTGTCAAGAGAAGATGGATTTGCTTTTATGAACGATTCATTGTTAATATTCCGAATCGACTGCAGCAATCCAACGGAATCCAGCTCGAAAACACCTTTCGCCCCGACAGGTTTATCACCGGTCATTGCAAGTATATTCTCTACGCCGATATCTTTGTAACCTGCGAGCAGGCTTAATATTCCAAAGGAATTATGGTCTTTACAGGTGACATGCGGCATAACATCCAATTCACCGAGCAATCCTTTGGATTTTAAATGATTTATAACATCAGCCGGCTGTATATTAGATACGCCGCCTGGATTCTGCGGCAGGGCGATGCCGGCAAAATCAAATCCCTTCGGAATTGTTTTACCTCCGTCATCGTTAAATGCCTTAAGGAAATTCTCGATCGGTGCAAAATTATAACCCGGTCCGCCGGTCAATTCCGCGTATATTAAAAAACCTGTTTTAACCAAAAGTTTTTCTCTCAGCCCGATGCGATCCATACTCAAACAAACTCCACCGACATTTGTACCACGTAATAAAAGACAAAACAAACAGGGCAGATAAAATAACAAATATTCCAGGCAGCTTCTATCAATTTATGGCAACCACCCGTAAAAACATGTATAAACTCCATCATGATGCGTTATTTCATATTTTACAAGCGCTAAAACCTTCCACGCCGGCCCGCGTTACAATTGTGGATAACCTGTTGAAAACCATGTTTATTATTGTCATCATAGCTCTCGTTTTCCTTTTTATTTTCATGTAGAAAATCAGATAATTCCATAATAGGGCCAAAACTACTGATTAAGCATTTATATAACAATAACCGCTTATCGACAAAGATTTTATGTAAAGCCACTACACGATGTTACCCATACTTACATCTCCGTAATAAAATTATTCTATAACTAAGCTGCACCCACCTACAAAAGGACCTCTCAAGTGAATTAGACCCCTGTGGTGGATAAGCAGTAGAAAATGACTCTTTATAATCGAGGAAATGCCTATAAAGAAAAGAGTTACAGGCAACATAATAAGTGTGAATTTTCCACCCAATTTTCGTTATACAGCTTTCAGCCGGCTAAGAAAGATTCGATTCGCTGCTTCAATCTACTGCAGGCTGATTCCGGGTCGGACGATTGTGTCACCGCAGAACAGACTGCAATCACTCTTGCGCCTGCATTAAGTACATCTTCGACGTTGTCAATATTTACGCCGCCGATGGCCGCATGGCTTATGCCGGTATCTTTTAAGATATCCGTTGCTTGCCTGACATACTCCAGACCCACCGACCGGACATCCGGTTTTGTTGGAGTTTTGTAAACAGGCCCAAGGCCGACATAAGTCGGATACTCATTACAGGCGGTACGCATTTGTTCGAGAGTATGCGTGCTCTTGCCGATGATCAAAGGAGCAGACTGAAACCTGCGGACCTGTTCGACAGGAAGATCATTTTGTCCGAGATGGACACCATCGGCGCAGGCCGCTATCGCAATATCAGCACGATCGTTGATTATCCCGAGTACGCCGCCATCTTTGCATATTCGAGCGAATTCAACTGCTGTTGCGAAAAGCCTGTCGTCGTCAACAGACTTTGCCCTCATTTGAATACAATCGGCCCCGCCTGCGATACATTTATGAGATAAACTGATAATCTCCACCGGCATATTGCTGCTGATAACGATATAAAGCTTTACATGTTTGTATTTTTCAACAGCATCACTGAAAAGAACTATATCCTTCTCAAGTGTGTAGGCGGCGTAACGCAGGTTTTCCATTGTCTGGGCAACAGACGGATTATGTGCCTGGATCACCTCGGTAAGCACACGAAGCGCCTCGGTCAAACGTTTGCAGCCGGCGATGAAGCAATCTTTCAGATTTCCACGGACCATCTGCTTTTCAACTATTTTGCCAACACCGACATCACCGGGCGTATCCCTGCCGGCAATCAGGCTGCCCATATCGAGCTGACTTATAGCCGACGAAAGCTCATGGCGTAATTTTTTTGCCCGTTCGTACAGCAGCCCCGAATTGAGAGCAAATCTACAGAATTCCTCTATGACCCGGCTTGCTTCCCGGGCACGATTGAAATTCGCATCTATTATTCTGCAAACAGCACGATCCGTCATAATCGAGATTATACGGCCTGTCTGAGGCATTGAGTAGTGAAAAGAAACTAAACCCGTCGATTAGGACTTCGACCTGCTGAATGATGATCGTGCGTAACGTTAATCTTGAGAAGAAGCGCAAAAAGAAGGAGTCGCCCCTCCTCCGGAACGACCCCAAAGACACAAAAACAACGCTCAAAGAATCAATAAAACGATTCTTTTATTATTAAAATATCGGGCGGACACATCCTCCTCCGAGTCATTATGCTTGTTTGGGGCGTCCGCCCAATACACCTTCGAAATAGCAATAAAAACTTCTAACGTGCAAAGAGCATACCAAAAAAATTGTTAGTTTAAGAAACGATTGACTAATCATTGCAAGATATTGCTGTGATTAGTCTTATGCACATAACTATATGATTTTCCTTGTTCCGATAAAAAATGGTTATATGTTGACATGTTTATTTTTATCAACATAAAATTATTGAAAGATCACGATATATGCATAAAACGCAACAAAATACAATATATTGCCTATTTTTACAGGTGTTTATAAATAACAGCGTTGATGTTGATATAAATAGACATGATTGTGAAATGAGATTGCCATATCAATATGAGTCGAATACCTGTTCTCGATGCTTAAGGCTTGATATATTTAGCGGAGGAATCCCTGTTGTTCCAACTGCAAAGCCAGTTATCGAAGAGTATTTTCCTCCCGGCACGCACTTGTTCTATCTTTAAGATTGTACTTTGTCGCCAGGCGGTTATCTCACCGGAAATCTCCGCCGCCTCTTGCTCTGGAATTTCTTTTTTAATAAGTTCAAAAGGATCCGTTTTAAGATCGTACAAATACACAATCTTATCGGTCGGATTGTATATCACTTTACGATTGCCCTGTACAAAACCCGCCGGCCCTTCCTGCATCCAACCCGAGAAAAACACCTTACGTCCATCAGGTATGTCACCAAGTACATTAATGCCGTCAAAAATCGATTCTTCCGTCCGAAAACCGAGCAATGAAAGCAACGTCGGTGTCAAATCAACCGAACTGACCGGCTTTTCTACTTTTGTACCCGGATCAATCAAGAACGGAGCACGTATACAAAACGGTATACGCAGAACCTCGTCAAAGTGTATTAATGCATGCCCGAGCTGACCATGCTCCCCAAACGCCTCTCCATGGTCACCTATTACGCAAACAATAGTATTGTCTGCGAGGTTTAGCCTGGTAAGTTCCACATCGAGTGCGGCCAAAAACTTGTCCGTATAGAAAATCGCCTGTTTATATTTATCAATATTTTCTTTGGCCGGCTCCCCAAACCATTCTGGAACATCGTAAGGATCATGGGTTACAGAACACATATATGCCATGAAAAATGGGCCCCGGCCGGAGTTTATCCATTCGACTATCGGTCTTAACATTGCAAATTCATCGCAACCCAAATAACCAACGTAACTGTTCGGGTCACATACTTCTTCGCGAGCGATAAATCTCTCGAATCCGAGATTACTCACCAAACTTGGTCGGGATTCGAAATCTCCCATGGCAGACTGGAAAAAAGCGGTTCTATATTTAAGCGTTTCCCTTAATATTGTCGCAATGCTCGCATAAGGCTTCGGAACAGGAACCGCCTCTGCTATGTCCTGCGAAGCCGATGGGAAGCGGCCGGTCATAAGCGCAAATAATGCTTTAGTGGTGTGGCTCAGAGACGAGCGTGCATTCTCAAAGACGGCACCCTGCCCGGCGAACGATTCGAGAAAAGGCGTCAGATTATTACGCTCGCTGCTGAATGATGTATATCTGTACTGAACACCCTCGAGAACGACCAGGATAACATTCAGGCCCATCTGTTCGGATCCCATTGTGACTTTCACCTGGTCATAAAACGGCACCGAACGGCTCGGAGTCGGCAGCTTTATCTCTTTATTCAGAAAAAAGCTGGCAACGGCCTTCAATTGTGAGTTATATTTCAGTCCAACCGAACCAATACGAGGAGAGCTGTGTCTTGTTACGGAAAAGCGCATGAAAACTGACAATATGACAACAATAATCGATAAGCTCGCTCGAACAAAAAAATGGCGTCGATTATAAACAGGTAATTTAGTTTTAATCAAAACATAGAAGAAAAATACCAGGGCTATAGCGCTCGGCACCAGAAGGGCTATTGATGCTATCGGCATCTTTATTAAATTAACACCGATAATACTAAGTGCATTAAATGGTGAGCGGAATAAAGGCAGTAGAACTCTCGGCAGTATCTGTGTTCCCGTTCTGATCAGCCAGCCGGCGTTAAGGACCGACCAGATACATATCACAGCGGCCGTAATCGTACAAATTCTGACTAACCACTTCTTAGGCCGGTGAAAGCAGGCAATCGCCATGATAACCTCAACGCCAACAAAGAACGGTATATCAACAAGTATCCAATCCGTGTATTCGTAGATTAATCCGTATCGACATGAATGAAAGAATTTTACCGTAAGGGTGCATAACAACGCAATGAACATAATCACGCTGTACGCCCGCGGTACCATGAAGCCGTAGAAAAAGCGATTGCATAAACTTTTACCTGCTCCCTTACCGACCGTGAAAATATTTTTACTCATTACCGGACAAAATACTAAAAGCAATTACAAATAGCAAGCCGGTTTAAATAAGGCTTGTCGAATAAAAAATTGATGTTTATGTTTTTATAACTATCTTTATAATAAAACCCCGGCCAATTTAACCTGGTGCAAGGTTACGGAAATAACGGATTAAGTACTAATAATGTTTTTTAAAATTAGTAATATTTGTCATATAGCCTGTGGAATCGTTAAATTAAATATTATGACTCATCATAAGTCACAATAAGAAAACAAGTTAGTTAAGAGAAAGAACATATTTTCCTATCTGGATAAACTGTTTGATTGTTTGTTAGGAATCCTTAAATATTAAATACAAAGAAAGACAAAAGTTGTTGCTGCGTAAATTAACAAAGGTTTTAACAGAAAAGATAACACATTATGCACAAAAAGTATCGGTAAGGTGTTAGAAATTTTCGATTAATTGTAGTTGACGTGGTTGACAGAGTAGTTTACTATGTGATAATATATATGTGAACCATATATACAAAAGTATCAGGGTATTATAGATGACTCTTCAGGCCGAGCTGAACCTAAAAAGTCCGTTTAATCTGCTTGCCCATGAGGCGCTGTTGAGCACGTATTTTACGGCGTCGCTTCTTCGCAAGCAGGCGGAAGAATTTTTGCGTCCCTTTAATCTGACGGATGTTCAGTTTAACCTTATGATGCTGCTGCGTCACCAGAGCGGTCCGGAGGGGCTGAACCAGGCACAATTAAGCTCAATGATGCTGGTTAACCGTGCCAATGTTACCGCACTTATCGACCGTATGGAAAAATCCGGGCTTGTAGCCCGGACTTCAATACCTTCCGACAGGAGAGCCAATATTATTAAACTAACTGCCCACGGGGAAAAACTACTCGACAAGATCGAGCCCCTTTATGCACGGGAGGTCGAGAGAATAATGGACGTACTGGCAAAGTCGGACCAGAAGAAACTAATAGCGATGCTTGAAAAAATACGTGGAAACGTATAGGAGTAGTATTTTTAATCAGAGGAGAATATGGACGGATCTGAAAAATTGCAACAGGGTGCTTCGAATCGCGGTTTGTTCGTCGGTATAGACATAGGCAGCAGCTTTCTGCACTACGCGGTGATTTCCAGAGAAAAGAAGGTCGTTTATTCCGCCAAACCGATAATGCACTTCGCAAATCCAATCGGCGCGGTTAAAGAGGCATGGGGTGACATAACAAGCAGATTCGATAAAAAGGAGATTGCCGGAACGGCATTTTCCGGAAGCGGGGCCGAATCTTTTCCGAAAGTAATGAAGAATGTTACCTATGTATACGACAGTGTGGCGATACCCAAGGGAGCAGAAATAATAAAGCCTGACGCTCAGTTCGTATTCCATATCGGAGCGAAGGACCCGTATTTCTTCCACCTGAAAAAAATAGGCGAAAAAAAAGTCATACAGGAGTGGAAAACCGGAACTAAATGCGGCGGGGGCTCAGGCACGTTGATAGAGAAGCAGTGCAGGCGTTTGTTTGAAGGCGAGGTTCCCAGCCCGGAGCTTGAGAACACAGCCTCTACCTCAGAGCAGCACGAAAAAGAAAGCAAAAGGATACGAAACAGAAAAAAATTACAAACAAGACTCGAGGAGATGTTTTTCAAGGCTGAACAGGAGGCTTTTAAATCCAGGCAGCCGAGCGATTTTCTTGCTCGATGCGGAGTTGTTATTCAGTCGGATTTGATTCACAAACAAAACGAGGGAGCAACAAGGCAGGACAACCTGGCCGGTCTTTTCAAAACCGTTGCGAGAAACTTCAAAATAGATGTGCTCGGCGCCAGGGAATTCGAGCCGACAGAGATTATTGGCTCTGCGATAGCAACCGGCGGCGTTCTGTCGAATGACATTATAAGAAAAAATCTCGAAGAGTTTCTTGATATATCCATAGAAAGGCCTGAGCATTACCATAACATAGCCGCAATGGGAGCGGCTGTAAAAGCTGTCGAGGACAACAATAATTATGTTTTTGAAACCGGGCAGCTCGACCTGATTGCCGCTTACAGCCGGGATAAAAGGCAGTTTTCTCCGCCTTTGTCTGAGAGCCTAAAGAACGTTCATGAGAAGACTCTGGATCTTACAGAAGAGATACCGCCCGGAACAGAAGTTGTTTTAGGGATAGACGGCGGGAGCACGACAACAAAAGGTGCGCTCGTGGAGTTGAGAACGGGCAGGCTGCTCGATAAGCTGTACATCAAAACGCATGGCAACCCGGAAGGCTCACTGAAAAAGGTGCTGAAGTACCTGGGAAGACACAGAGACAAAGTTATCGTCAGGGGCGTCGGCGCTACCGGCTCTGCGAGGAAGCTCTACGAGAAAATTCTTGTAAGCAGGAAGAAATCGGAGCAATTGGCAAAAGACGGTATCGATGTGACAGACAGAATAACCGATGAAATTACATGTCACGCGCTTGGTGTCAAACATTACGACCAGCAGATAGATACGATTTTCGAGGTTGGCGGTCAGGACATGAAGTTTACGAGCTTTAATGCCGAGGGGACGGTCAAGGAAGCAAAGATGAATTACAGTTGCCAGGCCGGTTCAGGTCAGACGCTCGAAAATATGGCTGACGTTATAAACCTGAATGTGGAAAATACACTGCAGGAGGCAGCCCTCAGCGCCGAAAGGGTCCCGATAATCGACTCGACCTGCGGCGTCTTTATGGAAATGGACGAAAACAGGCTGATTGCGGAAGGTTTCAGCAAGGAGGAAATAGCCGCAGCGATACTAAGGGGAACGGCGGCGAGCTACTACTTCAAATTTGTCGGCGGCTCGCAGCACGTCGGGAAAAAGTGTTCCGCACAGGGCGGCCCGCCATTAGGCAGGGCGTTTCTTGCGGCACTGGCACAGGTTACCGGCAGGCAAATAGAGGCCTA
>CAZKYP010000088.1:0-1097 GCA_964556885.1 uncultured Pirellulales bacterium
CAGCGGGAATTGTTAGCCGGACGGCAAGGGTGTCGGTCGTGAGGCCGAATCTGAAGGAAGCCGCAGGCAAAACGCTGGCCCGACGAACAGGAATCGCATACGAGGCGTTCATGTCGGATGAGAAGGCCTATATCTTCAAAGTCCAGTAGCTGTACGGAAGGCATGGTCGTATATGCGGCGGGCATAAGCGTGAAGGCAGGTGTGCATTACCCGGGGAGGTCTGTCTATCTGCTTTTGGCTACCGTCATCGAGAGGTGATGGGATGGGTAGGCAGAAGTCAGCAGAGGGCATATTAGGTCTATCGACCGGACCGAAGGCCCGAACATGTAGTACCGGAAAGGTGTCTGGAATTTCGATGAAGTCAGCAGATGCAGACCAACGGGCTGAGATTCCCGTTACCACCTCGGATGGCAGCGGACGGAATCCGCGAGAGGATGAGGATGGTGTGTCAAGACTCACGGCAATGACAGGGAACTCCTATCCGCAGACCAAACAAATGATGGAAGCGGTGGTCGAACGCAAGAATATGATGGCGGCTCTGCGTCGGGTCGAGGCCCGTGGTGGAACTCCGGGGCTTCACACATGCACATATGTTTTCAAAAGAGGTACTTCGATAATCTTGGTCTTGTCTCGCTGCTTAGTTATTTGAAAAGTCTTTAAGGTACTATATGAACCGCCGTGGTACGGAACCGTATGTCCGGTGGTGTGGGAGGTCGGCGGGAGAAATCCCGCCTTTTACCCGATATAGATAGTCAGTGATTGATTTATAACTTAAATCTGAAAATTAAGTCCTAAAAAACCATTTCGATTGATTATTAATCGTATGGACACAGGGTATTTTGAGAGTTAAAATATTTGTATTGTTGAGAGCTTGTTTTTTTTCTGGGATACGGCTAAAATATATACAGTAAAGTTTGATCACAATAAGATGATTTTTGGAGTTGGACAATGATTAAGATTCTGATAACCGACAAACTTGCACAGGAAGGTATTGATTTACTCAATTCAATGGATGGCGTTGAGGCCGTCATTAAGACGGGTATCAGCGAGGATGAACTGGCTCGGATTATTGGTGAACATGACGGCCTGATTATCCG
>CAZKYP010000088.1:1197-13525 GCA_964556885.1 uncultured Pirellulales bacterium
TGAACTGGCTCGGATTATTGGTGAACATGACGGCCTGATTATCCGCAGCGGGACGAAGGTGACCGCAAAAGTATTGTCCAGCCCCGGTAAGCTCAAAGGGATAGCACGCGCGGGAGTTGGTGTGGATAATATCGATGTTCCCGAGGCCACCCGAAAGGGAATTCTTGTTATGAATACCCCGGGAGGCAATACACTAAGCGCTGCTGAGCATACGATGGCGTTGATACTTGCGATGAGCCGCAAGATTGTCCCTGCCTGTAGCAGCTTGAAGGGCGGCGCATGGGACAGAAAAAAATACATGGGTAATCAGTTAAATAACAAGGTGCTCGGTTTAATAGGTCTGGGCCGGATTGGTATGGCGGTCGCGCAGATGGCCAGGGGCTTCAATATGAAAATTCTGGGTTATGACCCGCTTGCTGCTCCGCCTGATGCCGAGAATTCGGGCGTTGAGGTAACGGAAGACATCAATCGGATTTTCAAAGAGTCCGATTATATCAGTGTCCATGTTCCCAGAAACGAGCAGACGCTGAATATGATTAACACCGAGCAGATTCAGATGATGAAACCGACCGTGAAACTGGTCAATTGCGCGCGGGGCGGGATTATTAACGAAGATGCGCTTTATAATGCCCTTGCGGAAAAGCGCATTGCCGGAGCAGCTTTGGACGTTTTCCCGAAGGAACCGCCGGAGAATACGCGTTTTGTCGAAAATGAGAATTGTATAGTTACGCCGCACCTTGGCGCGAGCACCGAAGAGGCCCAGATAGAGGTTGCAGTCGAGGCAGCCCAGATACTTGTCGACGCCATAAAAGGCGGGCCGGTCAAGAACGCGATAAACGCGCCGTCTACCGCCGGCGCCGTACCTCCGATTATCACACAGTATGCCAGGCTCGCTCAGCGTATCGGCACACTCATCAGCACTATTGCACCAGGACAAATTAAAGAGGTACAGGTTCAGTATCGCGGTTCGATTGCCGAGATGGCTGTAGAGCCGATCAAATTGAGCTTTGCTGTAGGACTGCTTCAGAAGCATTTCGATATGCCGTTGAATATGGTTAATACTCCGGTCCTGGCCAAAGAGCGTGGTATAAGCATAGATGAGACCAAAAACGCGGAGGTCAAGGACGTCGCTTCGAGTTTCACTGCCAGGGTTGTTACCGATAAGGTGACGCGTACGGTGACAGGCTCGGTTTTTGGAGGGACGCTGCTGAGAATCATTGAGATCGACGGTTTCAATATAGAAGTTACTCCACAGGGGGCGGTCCTGGTTATTTACAACGACGACAAGCCCGGCGTTATCGGTGCGGTCGGGACGATTTGCGGCCGGCATAATATCAATATATGCACAATGGGTGTCGGGCAAAAGGCAAAAGAACAAAGGGCTATTCTTGCAGTAAGTCTCGATAAGGAACCCAATTTGGAAGCTATTGAGGAGATCGGCAAGCTTGATTTCGTCAATGAGATTTACGTTTGTAAGCTGGACTGATTTTCGATAACTGTATTATCCGGTAAATCGTCGAAGCTGAGAAATCAATGCGAGTTGGATTTTCAGCGATAATATGGACATTAGGTGGGGAATATGTCGATTTAATCGAGGTGCGCGTCTAAGCATCGGATACAAATTTAAATGAACGGCGATAAAAATACAATTGTCGTCAGGCAAATAAAAAATATCACTTACCTTGGCGTTGTGATTAATTTTGCCCTGTCAGTCGTTAAGGTTGTCATCGGTTTTTTATGTGCTTCTCTTGCATTGGTTGCCGACGGAATTCATTCTCTGTCTGATTTGGCCACTGATGCGGTTGTTTTACTGGGCCTGCGTTTTGGTTCCAAAGCGCCGGATCGAAGCCATCCCTATGGTCACGGGCGAGTGGAAACCTTTTCCGCGGTTGTGGTTGCTTTAATTTTAATATTTGTCGGCGGGGCGATGATTTATTATGCCACTATATCAATAGCCAGAGACGAGGTAACAATACCAAGGCTTGAGGTGTTAGTAGCTGCTTTGGGTTCGGTCGCCGCCAAGGAGTGGCTGTATAGAGCAACTCGGAAAGTCGCTGTAAAATCTCATAGTCCCGCCCTGTATGCCAATGCGTGGCATCATCGCAGTGACGCATTGAGTTCGATCGCGGTTGTAGTTGGTTTTCTATCGCTGGAAATCGGATTTCATCACGGCGACCAGACAGCCGCAATCGCCGTCGGCCTGATGATTATCTGGGTTGGTGTAAAGGTGATAGGTGATTCATTGCGTGAGCTTGCGGAAAGTGCCGTCGATGATAGTACGATTGAGCATATAAAAAATGTAATTAGCGCCGACTCATCGATACGACAATGGCATAAGCTTCGAACACGTACAGTCGGCAGAGAAGTATTTCTTGACCTGCATATCCTTGTTGATCCGAACCTGAGTGTTACAGCCGCTCACGATATATCAGAACGTCTGGAAAAAACACTGGATGAGCAGATAGCCCGCCCAATCAATATCACCATTCACATTGAGCCGGATACACCTGAAATGAGAAAATAGATTTGAATATCTAAATGGACAGATTGAAATCCATTCATAAAATATTCAGGTTGTAAGGATTATTTAAATTTTCTGTCTTGGTAACCGATAAATTCCTGTGTATGATGTCTATAGTTAAAATAGACAAGGGGTTGGCAAATGAAATTAACAACAAAGAGTGAATATACGCTGCTTGCGTTGATTTATATGGCCCGAAGCGAGAAAGAGGGCTATATAAAAATCGAAGAAATATGTGAAAAATGTGAAATTTCCAAGAAGTATCTGGAGCTTCTACTTACAATCCTGAGACAAAATCGTTATATAAAGACCCGGCGGGGCATAAGCGGCGGTTATAAACTGGCAAAACCGGCGTCGAAGATAAGTATAGCCGAAATCATCAGGCTGATGGACGGCGCCCTGGCGCCTACGGAATCCGTGAGCAGGTTCTTTTTCTCAACCACACCTTTGTCGAAGGAAAAGCAGCTTATCAAGGTCTTTAAGGAAATAAGGGATTATGTAGCCGGCAAGCTCGAAGCCCTGAAGCTGTCGGATGTTGTATAAAATTTTAATGGATAATTGAGGGGAAAATTAGTTTCTTCACCAATGTTTCAAACTTAATTTTACCCCTGAATTCGGGCGGCTGTTTATAAAGGAGTGGATAACAGTTTTGGATTTACTGCTTAGTACAATTATCGCAATGGTCGTCATCGCATTTGTTTGTGAGTTTGTTGACGCCACAATCGGAATGGGATACGGTACGACTTTAACGTCTGTTCTTTTGCTGATGGGTTTTTCTCCAGTTGAGATTGTACCTGCAATTTTACTGTCCCAATTGATTGCCGCTTCGCTGGCCAGTGTGTTACATCATTTTCACGGCAACGCCAATTTCAAACTCGAATCATCTGACATCTTCAAAATTAAGAACATGTTGAGTCCACTTGGTTATATCGAATGTGTCAGGAGAACCGTCCCGCTACATTTGAAGGTTGCTTTGTTACTGGCGGTATGCAGTATTGTCGGTACGGTTGCGGCGGTTTTTATCGCCCTGAATATTCCGGAGTTCTGGTTGAAATTATATATCGGTTGTCTTGTTTTTTCGATGGGTGTAATTGTTTTTTGCTGCCGCGGAAAACAATTCACTTTCTCATGGAAAAAGATTACATTTCTGGGCCTGATAGCATCTTTTAACAAGGGAATGAGTGGAGGTGGATATGGGCCGGTAGTGACATCCGGACAAATGCTATCCGGCGTGGAAAGTAAAAACGCCGTTGCAATTACTGCTCTGGCGGAAGGCCTTACATGTTTCGTCGGAGTTATAATCTACTTATTAGCTTCTTCTGATCCGGTTACTTGGAGATTAGCTCCGTGGATAATGATCGGCGCTGTTACATCGGTTCCGTTTTCGACAAGCAGTGTGAAGAAAATCAGTGCAAAAAAACTAAGTTGGGCGATAGCGGCCTTTTCTGTAACTTTAGGTCTTGTGACGATTTTCAGGACTCTGACTTCGGTATCATAATTATGCTGAATTTATTCAAATATGTCGTACTATGGCAAAATCAAGATTAGTTATATGGTTTGAAGAATTGAGAGCCCCATTTTTTACTGCGAGTGTAATCCCGGTTCTTGTGGGAACATCTCTTGCGTACGCCACTGATAATGTTTTTGATCCCGTCTTGTTTGTGTTGGCAGTGCTTGGTATGGTTTCGCTACACGCCGGGGCAAACATCGCCAATGATTACTTCGACCACAAATCAGGCAACGACTGGCTGAATAAAAATGTCACGCCATTTTCGGGCGGCTCCCAGCTTATCCAGCAGGGATTACTGTCACCGAGATCAGTACTTGTAATGGCTTTGATTTCATTGTCGATCGGTGGCATTATAGGTATAGCAATATTATTTATGGTCAGGAGCGTGTTTATTCTTGTGTTGGGTCTGGCGGGGCTTCTCGGTGGTTTTTTTTATACCGCGCCGCCCGTTCGACTCGGATACAGGGGGATAGGTGAAGTAATCATTGGTCTTCTTTTTGGTCTGTTTCCTGTTTACGGTTCATACTATCTGCAGACGCGGGCTATCGATTTTGTACCGGTCGTACCGGGTTTGATTATTGCAATGCTTATCTTCCTGGTGATTCTTATCAACGAATTTCCCGATGCCCCGGCTGATTCGGCCGTTGGTAAAAAAACTCTGGTTGTTATTCTTGGTGAAAAACCGGCCGCATCGTGTTATAAATTTATACTTTTAGGATCTTTCTGTATTGTAATTGTTGTAATGATTATTTTTAAAACAATGGTATTGCCAGGCCTGCTCTATGTTGCGACTTTTCCATTGGCTTTGTTTATTCTGAAATCTATCAAACGTGATATCCTGCAGAAATCAGGCGGATATACTCCCAATAAACTTACAATACTTTTACATCTGGCCGGTGGCGTAATGCTTAGTATCGGTTTTTTATTGTCGGGCTTAATGAACCGGTAAACTGTAGATTAAACGATACGACGAGCTGAAGTTTAAAATTTGACTTAGGATGGTTTCGGTGGGAAAATCTGTTAAAAGAGCTTATGGACTGTTGCAATCCAAATGCGATTTTATATGATGGTGGAATCAATTAATAAGGTTTTTGTTTAATAAAAGGTATCTGTAACATGCCATTTCCAGATCAATTACTGAACCAGGCAAGGCCTGATAGCATTCGAAATATGGCCGGCCGGCCGGAACGTCAGAGCTATTATCCTTCACCGGTTGACTGGAGGGACCATGTGCTTTATTTCCTCCTTGTGGACCGGTTCAGCGATGGCCTGGAAGACACCCGCCCGTTACTAAACAAACAGAATCTGCATGCGGCCCGACCTGATTTGTCTGACGGCCGGCCCTGGCAGTGGGATAAGTGGGCCGAATCAGGGGCCTGTCGTTGGCAGGGCGGTACAATCAAAGGAGTTCAATCAAAGCTTGATTACCTGAAGAAACTTGGCGTAACTACAATATGGCTTAGCCCCGTGTTCAAGCAGCGAGGACATCTGGATACTTATCATGGTTATGGAATTCAGGATTTTCTGGATGTCGATCCTCGGTTTGGAAGTCGTGAAGATCTTGTTGAGCTTGTTCGAGCGGCTCATGGAAAGGATTTGCGGATTATTCTCGATGTTGTTTTCAATCATTCCGGTTCCAACTGGCTCTATCGGCCTGATACCCCGGGTGGTATGTATGAAGCTGCTTATAATCCGTGTGGACGGTATCCGTTTGGTGCCTGGCGGGATGATCAGGGCGCACCGACGCCGAATATTGTCAGAGATGAAGATGGCGTCTGGCCGGTTGAACTTTGGCACGAGGACTGTTATACACGTGCCGGGACGGGTGATTTGAGTAAAGGCGGAATTGAAGACCCGAACGCCGAACATAAACGCTCTGATTTTTGTGATTTTCGGGATTTTGACCTCAACAAGCCGGGTGTGTTGAGCGACCTGTCGCTATGTTATAAATATTGGATCGCACTTACCGACTGCGACGGATTCCGTATAGATACATTAAAGCATGTTACAAAAGAGCAGGCGCGAAATTTTTGCGGAGCGATCAAGGAATTTGCGGCCAACCTCGGAAAGCAGAATTTCTTTTTAGTGGGGGAAATTGCCGGGGGGGATTATGCACAGAATTATTATCTTGAGGCCCTCAATAACAATCTTACCGCCGTTTTGGATATCGGGGAGATGTGTCCGGTTCTCAATCGTGTTGCCAAAGGCCTGAGATCACCGAAGGATTATTTTGACGGATTCAATCCGAAAGACAAAGGCATGGGCTCACACCGCAATTTGGGTGAGAGGCATGTATCGATTCTTGATGACCATGATCATATTTATGACGAAAAGATTCGATTTTCGAGTGAAGCGTCATGTGAAAACCAGGTTGTCGCGGGTGTTTTATTGCAGCTTTATACTTTAGGTATTCCATGTGTATATTATGGGACGGAACAGGCGTTGGCGGGGCCGGAAGAGCCTGAGAGAAAGTGGCTGCCGCAATGGGGATGCTCGGATCGATACCTGCGCGAGGCAATGTTTGGCCCGGAACATCCGCGGGCATCGGGCATGGATGGCTTGAATAATCTCGATATGAATCTGCCGGGTTTCGGTCCGTTCGGGACATCGGGGCATCATTGCTTCGATGAGAATCACCCAGTGTACCGGCGTATTGCTGCGGCTGTTGAAGTCCGGGGGAAATATCCCGCTCTGCGATGCGGCAGGCAATATTTAAGAGGTATTTCTTTTTTGAATAAGCCATTTGATTTTTACGGTTCAGGGGAGATTGTTGCCTGGTCGCGTATCCTGGATGACGAGGAAATACTTTGTGTTTTGAACTCAAATGGCGAAGAACCTCGAGGAGCGGATATAATTGTCGATTCGAAGCTAAATTCAGAAGATGGCAGTGTTATGAAAGTCGTTCTGAATACCGCTCAATCAGCCGATCCGCAGGGATTTGTCGGTTCACACCCGGTCGGTTCCGATGTACCGGTTGAAATTACGCCCGAAGGCAGGGCTTATGTTCGAATTATGGGGATCCGGCCGGCTGAAGTTCTGGTTCTTACTAACCATTCATAATTAATGCAGAATTTCAGTTTAGGATATAGTTTTATGCTGGTAAAGTAGGGTATTTTGTTGTTAAATATACCCTTTTTATCAGAAAGGAATTGTGGTTTTATGAATTTCGATAAGTTTTTTAATCCGAAATCTGTGGCTATAATAGGTGCTTCGCATCAAAAGGGAAAGGTCGGCCATGAGATTTTAAAAAGTATGATTGAAGGCGGGTATGAGGGCAAAATATACCCGATTAATCCCAAAGCCGAAAAAATCGAAGGACTTAAATGCTATCCCGACCTTGAATCAATCGGACAAGTGCCTGATCTGGTCATTATTATCGTTCCTGCAAAAGTAGTGCCGGCGATTATGAAACAATGTGCGAAGATTCAGGTCAAATCGGTTGTAATAATCACCGCCGGTTTCAAGGAAGTCGGTAAAGAGGGCAGAGAGCTTGAAGAGCAGGTTATCGAGATTGCCAAACGGGCCGGCATTCGGATAATAGGGCCTAATTGTCTTGGTGTGATAGTGCCTGCAAACAAACTGAATGCGAGCTTCGGTGGAGACCTTCCGATAGTCGGCTCGATTGGTTACCTGTCCCAGTCGGGTGCGTTGCTGACCGCTATTCTTGATATGGCAAATGCCGGCGGAATCGGCTTCAGCAAGCTCGTCAGCATTGGTAATAAGGCGGATATAAATGAACTGGATATAATAGAGGCTTTTGGCTCTGATAAGAACACAAAGGTTATAGCCGGTTATCTCGAAAGTATAACCGACGGTGACGCCTTTGTGCAGCAGGCGGAACATATTTCGCAGACCAAGCCCATCCTTCTGATAAAATCCGGCGGAACATCGGCCGGTGCGAAAGCCGCATCTTCTCATACCGGGTCTCTTGCCGGAAGTGAGGCGGCTTATGAATCGGCATTTGAACGCGCCGGGATAATTCGCTGTGATTCGATTAAGCAGCAATTTGATTATGCACAGGCTCTTGCAAATCAGCCGCTGCCGGCCGGTTCGTGTGTTGCTGTTATTACAAACGCCGGCGGACCCGGAATAATGGCGGCCGACTTGATTGAGCGAAAGGGATTAACTTTTGCGAAGCTGGATGAAAAGACAATTAGCACGTTGGCATCGAAACTGCCTTCGGCCGCTAACTTATATAATCCCATAGATGTTTTGGGAGACGCGTTGGCCGATCGTTATGAGTTTGCCCTGAGTGTTGTTCTCGACGATCCTAATGTTGATATTGTTCTTGTTTTGCTGACCCCGCAGGCAATGACGGATGAGGCCGGAACCGCCAAAGCAATTGTCAAAATTGCCCGTGAAAAACCGTCAAAACCGATTCTTGCATGTTTCCTCGGAGCAAAGAAGGTGATTGAGGGTATAAAAATTTTACGACAGGGGAAGATTCCACAGTATGATGCCACCGATGGAGCTGTGGGGACTATCAAGGTGATGGCTGATTATCTCAGATGGAAGTCCAGGCCGAAACGGGTTGTTAAGCTTTTCCCGGTAAACCGTCGCAAGGTGGAGAACATTGTCGAAAGACATTTAAGGCAGGGCGTTAGGGAAGTGGGGGAAACCGAAGCAAAGGAAATACTCGAAGCATACGGTTTCGTGACGCCGAAAGGCTCTATTGCCACCACCGCCGAGCAGGCTGCGAATATTGCCCAGCAGTTGGGATTTCCCGTCGTGCTGAAGATATGGTCACCGGACATATTGCATAAGTCGGATGTCGGCGGTGTGCGGATTGGTCTGCGCAGTGCCCAGGAGGTCAAAGATGCGTTCGATTTGATGATGTACCGAATACCAAAAAAACGCCCGGATGCCAATATACTCGGCGTTCTCGTGCAGGAGATGTGCAAGAGCGGCAGGGAGGTTATTCTCGGGATGAATCGTGACCCGCATTTCGGGCCCTTAATGATGTTCGGAATGGGCGGGATAATGGTTGAGGTTCTTAAAGACGTGTCTTTTTATCTGGCGCCGTTGACATCGGACGAAGCGAAACAGATGCTGGTCAATACCAAGACATATCAGATGCTCAAGGGAGTACGTGGCCAGGAAGGCGTGGATATAGATAAGATTGCTGAAGGATTGCAAAGAGTCTCGCAATTAGTTACAGAATTTCCACAGATAAAAGAAATGGATATCAATCCGTATGTTATCGGCCCTGAAGGTACGACGCCGATTGCGGTTGATGCAAGAATGAGTTTGGAAAAATAATATGCAAGGATTAGACTGGAAAGAAAAATATAAAGATAAAGTCAAAACCGCTGCGGCGGCAATGAAATTAATCAAATCCGGCAACACCATATTCATCGGGACGGGCTGCGCTCAGCCGCAGTATCTTGTAGATGCCCTGGTCGAGCATACAGGGCCGATACGTGATGTGCACGTTATACATTTATTGACGATGGGGACGGCGCCTTATGCAGACGAAAAGTACCGTGATAAGTTCAAGATGAACAGCTTCTTTATCGCCGACAATGTCCGCAATGCATTCGAAAGGGGCATTGGAGACTATACACCGATATTTCTTTCGGAGATACCACAGGAATTTGAAACCGGACGGATTCCGGTCGATTTTGCCTTGATTACCGTCTCACCGCCCGATGTCAACGGCCTGTGCAGTTTCGGCGTTTCTGTGGATATTGTAAAGTCCGCCGCTTCCAATTCAAGATATGTTATAGCACAGGTGAACAGCCACATGCCCCGAACATACGGCGGTAGTTTTATTCATGTTAATAATATCGATGTCCTGGTCCCGTATGATCAGGAAGTAATCGAGATTCCTGTTCCAGAGCCGAATGAAACGCTGCGCCAAATCGGGCAAAATGTTGCGAGGCTCGTCGAGGACGGCAGCACAATCGAATGCGGTATTGGAAACGTGCCACAGGCCCTGGTCGAGTACCTCAGCTTAAAGAAAGACCTCGGAATTCATACGGAAATGTTCAGCGACTGGATAATCGACCTGATTGAATGCGGCGCGGTTACGTGCTTAAAGAAATCCTTTGACAGGGGAAAAGTCGTGGCGAGCTTTTGTATGGGCTCGAAGCGATTATATGATTATATAAATGATAATCCGTTTTTCGAGTTTCACCCGACTGAATATGTCAATGATGTCAATATTATCAGCCAGCATGAAAAAATGATTGCGATTAACGTCGGACTGGAGGTTGACCTTACCGGCCAGGTTTGTGCGGATTCTTTGGGATACAGATTCTACAGCGGCATCGGCGGCCAGGTGGATTTTATTCGCGGTGCGGCCAGAAGCAGGGGGGGCAAGGCCATAATTGCGATGCCTTCTACCGCCAAGAAGGGGCAGGTCAGCAGGATTGTGCCGCATTTGACTGAAGGTGCCGGTGTTGTAACGACAAGAGGCGATGTGCACTATGTAGTGACGGAGTACGGCGTTGCTTATCTGCACGGCAGGAGCATAAGGGAACGGATCCTGGCGTTAATCAATATAGCACATCCGAAATTCAGGAACGGACTTATTCAGGCGGCAAAGGCCCAGAAGTATATTTATCAGGACCAGATTGAATTGGCATGGGACCAGGTGGACTATCCGGAGGAGCTGGAACATTACAGTACACTGCGAGATGGAACAGAGATATTTTTCAGGCCGATCAAACCTACCGATGAGCCTTCTCTGTCTGAGATGCTGTATTCATTGAGCGAAAAATCCGTCCAGACCCGCTATATGGCCGGCACAATGGCTTTTCCACACAGTGACGTTCAGCAGTTGGCAAATATAGATTTCAGGAAGGACATTGCAATAGTCGGTGTTGTTCCCGGCGTTTCAGGTGAGGAAATAGTTGCTATCGCCCAGTATTTCCTTGATCTTGATGCACAGGCAGCCGAAGTGGCTTTTCTTGTCCAGGATGAATGGCAGAGCAAGGGGATGGGAACGTTTCTACTGGATTATGTAACACAGATAGCCAAGCTGCGCGGCGTAAAGAGATTCTATGCAAAAGTTCTGCCGAACAATAAACCAATGTTGGCGATTTTTCATAATTCCGGTTATAAGGTAAATACCGAATTTGACGGTGAGGTTTATAATATCTCATACGATTTGAAAAAATAGGTTTCATTTAACCAGTCGTTGTATAACCAAATACGGAAACAACAGGAGTTACTTTGGCATCCGGAAAAGCTGCATTTATCTATTCGGCGGAGCTTGAGAAGATTGGTTATCCCTCTGAGCACCCATTCAACACAACCCGGCCCAAGAGAGTCAGGGATATTGTCAGCTCAATGGGATTTCTTGCAGGAGAAGGAAAAAGCGAAATAGCTCCAAAAAAGGCCGAGAGAGTCATACTCAAGAAGTTTCACACTGCGCGTTACCTTCATGCTTTGAAGACGGCTTCCCAGGGCCGCTGGGATGCCGAAGCGCTTGATATGGGCATAGGGACACAAGATTGTCCCGTATTTCCCGGAGTGTATGATTATGCGGTCCTGGCCACAGGAGCGACACTTACCGCCGCAGAGCTTATACTTTCCGGTTCCGCCGACGCAGCGTTTAATCCGTCCGGAGGATTTCATCATGCACACCCCGAACTTGCTGCAGGCTTTTGCTACATAAATGATGTGGCGCTTGCCTGCATGGTGTTTGCTGAGCAGGGTAAACGGGTTTTATATCTCGATATCGACGTTCATCACGGCGATGGAGTGGCGTATGCATTTTATGAACGCTCGGATGTTATGACCATATCGTTACATCAGAATCCCAAAACCCTATTTCCGGGTACCGGTTTCGAAGATGAGATAGGCAGCGGTGAAGGTCTCGGCTACTGTGTCAATGTACCTTTGCCGATAGGCACGTATGACCAGGCTTACCAGGCGGCGTTTATTGAAATTGCTCTGCCTTTGATTAAGGCGTTCGGTCCGGATGTTTTTGTATTCGAGCTCGGAGCGGACACCCTGGCCGGCGACCCGCTGGCTAATTTGCACCTGACCAATAATACTTACGTCGAGATTATCAAATATTTACAAAGTTTCAACAAGCCGATTCTCATGACCGGCGGGGGAGGCTATAATATAAACAATACGGTAAGGGCGTGGGCCCTGGCCTGGAGTGTCCTGTGCGGCGAGGGCGCCGGTGACGATATGAACCTCGGCCTCGGCGGTGTGATGCTCGAAACCACCGACTGGCAGGGCGGCCTGCGTGACAGGGAATTAGTAGTGACCGAACAACAGAGAAATGCCGTCGAACCGGCCATAGAAGCCACAATAGAAAAAATCAAAGCCAATATCTTCCC
>CAZKYP010000089.1:0-11398 GCA_964556885.1 uncultured Pirellulales bacterium
TACTTAAGACGCGTCGGACTTCGGACGACAATAATAGAGCAGGAAGCAACAAAAGACTGCATATTCCTGCGAAATATTGACGGGCGGAAAAAGTGCATAATTTACGAGGTTCGGCCGAGTCAGTGCCGGAACTGGCCGTTCTGGTCCGAAAACCTGAGCAGTCCCGGGGCGTGGAACAAAGCGGCTCAAAAATGCTCCGGTATCAATCGAGGCCGATTCTATAGCTTAGAGCAGATACGGGAAATCAAAAGGAACAACAAATGGTGGCTGAATCCGGAACTAAAAACCGGCTCATCGAAAAAGTAGCAGAAATCTACGATTGGCTGGATGAGCAGATTCGAGACAGTCGCAAACAGGCCGGCAGGTGCGATGCCTGCGGAAAGTGCTGCGATTTCGATAAATATGACCACCGTCTGTTTGTTACATCGCCTGAGCTGATTTACCTGATTGAAAATCTGGGTTATGAAAATATCAAGCCGATGACGACAGGCTGCTGTCCTTATCAGGTGGACGGCAGATGTAGTATCTATAAATACCGGTTTGCCGGCTGCAGGATTTTTTGCTGCAGCGGCGATGCGGATTTCCAAAGCAGATTGAGCGAGTTAACGCTGGCGATGTTCAGGCAGATTTGTATCGACTTTGACATCCCCTATCGATATGCCGACTTGCCCACGGCCTTAAATTCTGTTGCGAGTGTCTAATACTTGTCTATCGGCAGGGGAACTTTGTATTTAGGATCCCGCAGGTTGATGTATTTAGCGCCGCCCAGCAGCGTGCCTGAGCCTTTGTAGTAGCCATAGAGCTTGGCCAGTTTTTGCTCGTCAGTAGATTCGAGGTGTTGCTGCCATGTCCCGAACTCCGCCCCCCAGATGATTTCCGTACCGTCTTTCGCATAAAGAACGATATGCGGATCCCTGGCATTTTCCCGGCCGCCGAAGTTACTGACGTCGATACCGGCGATTTCGTAAAGCAGGGGCTTGTCCGGAGTGAATTGTTTGTCCATCCGTTGGAGCCGGTCCAATATGGTAATCGCCGCTTCAAGGTCGTCGAGCTGCAGGGCTTGGCCTTTGGACGGGGCGTTTGATGACGAAGACAAACCTTTCACTTCTACCACCCACAGTTTCGGCATGGGTACGAAATCCAGAACGACCTGCTCGATGTCCACGTAGTATGTGTTCGTGCCCCAATCGAGTCGGGCTATGGGTTTTCGCCACCTTCCTTCTATCCGGAGTCCGTCGTGCGTGGTCCGCACTTTTACATTATCCATCCATGCGATATTTTTCTCGATATTGCGCTGTGCAGTCATGGCGGAATTTTCGTCGATTTTTATCTGCTGGCTATTACCTGTTGCTGCGGCCAGGACATTTTCTTTGACCTGGTCGGGCACCCACACCGGGACGTTCAGTAATTCCAGGTTTACAGTTTCTCTCGATGCCGAGACGGATGTTTTTACATATCTGTCAAGATACTCCAGACCGATTACTATCCCGGCCAGTACGCAGACTACGAGTAATATTAATAGTATTTTTATCAAACTCGGGCCGACCCAGCTTGGTTGTTGCCTTTTATTCTTTTGCGGGATAATGGATTTGAACCAGCTTATCCCGTACTTTTTTTCTTTTCTTTTTCTTCTGAATGCCATTATTTCATATCTTGTTTTGTGCCGGGTTATTTACAAGCGTCGAATACGCGGCGTCGACAATCCTTGTGCACAACCGGCTCATTGGAAGTCCTATTTTTTCAGCCGCTTTGGGCAGCAGTGAATGGTTTGTAAAACCGGGAATAGTATTAATCTCCAGGGCGTATGCAGTTCCATTTTCGCTGAGAATAAAATCGGCCCTTGCGAAGTGCCGGCAGCCGAGGGCGTTGAAGCAATCGAGCGCCGCCTTGTCGAGTTTTGCAATGACAGCCGGATCGGTGATTGTATCGAAAAGGAATTCCGTCTGTTCGTCGATATATTTTGCATGATAATCATAGAATTTACTTCGCGGCCGAATCTCAATAACCGGCAGGGGCCGGTCGCATAGGATGCCGACGGTAACTTCCCGCCCCGGTATAAATTCTTCTATCATGCAGTCGCCGTACTTGCTTAAGGTCTCCCTTGCAGCATCGACGGCATCTTTCGGCGACGGGACGATACTGATACCAACACTGCTGCCCTGGTTGACTGGTTTGATTACGAACTTATCGGCAAAATTCCGCAGTTGTTCTTCCAATTGTCGTGTGTCGGTTTTTTCGTTGACCTCTATTACGGCAGGCACGGCAACACCTGCGGCGGCAAAAAGTTTTTTGCTTGTTAGTTTATCGAACGCCAGGTTGCTTGCCTTTGGCCCGCTTCCGGTGTAGATAAGCGATTTGTCCTCGAGTATCTGCTGGAGCTGCCCATCTTCGCCGAACTGGCCGTGAAGGGCGATGAAAAACACGTCGATGCTTTTGTCATGCAGTATATCGAGCTTGTCCGGCTTGATGTCGGCGGTTACCACTTTGAAGCCCGCTTTTTTAAGCGCGTTCGTGACGCATTTGCCGCTTTGGAGGCTTATGTCGCGTTCGGCTCCGATGCCGCCGGTCAGAACTGCGATTTTTAGTTCGGTGTTTATCATCTTAAATTAAAAAACCGATAAGAGATAATTTTTTTACGACAATCGTGGTAACGTTTCGATGGTTTTATTCCCAGATTTCGATTTCAGGTTCGAGGTCGATGTCGAACTGTTCTTTAACTCTCTGCTTGATGATCTCCATCAATCTCATAACGTCGCGGCTTTTGCATCCGGTTTCGGCGACTATGAAATTCGCATGTTTTTCGCTGACAACGGCTCCGCCGATCTGCAGTCCTTTCAAACCGGCGCGGTCGATCAAAGCGCCAGCCGAAGCGCCGGATGGATTCTTGAATATGCAGCCGGAGTTTTTGGTATTGAGCGGCTGGTTGTTCTTTTTATATATCCAGATTTCCTTAACCGTCCGCATTATTTGTTCCGGGTCCGCGCCGGTAAGATTCAACCTGGCGTTGAGGATAAACTTCGCTGTAATATTCGTCCGGCGGTAGTCGAATTCCAACTCGGGTTTGCTCTTTTCAAAGACGTTGCCGTCATTATCCATCAGGGTGACGGATTCGACCGCGGTTCCGAAGTCTCCGAAATTGCCGCCGGCATTCATTTTTACCGCTCCGCCGATCGAGCCGGGTATCCCTGTTGTTGCTTCGATGCCCGAAAGTCCTTTTTCCACGCATGTCAGGACCAGCTTGCTCAGTTCGGCTCCGGCCCAGGCCGTTACCTCCTGTTCGTTGAAGTCGATTTGAGTGAACTGCTCGGTATCGAGTTTTATCACGGCTCCACGCACACCTTTGTCGTCAATCAGCAGATTGGAGCCGAAGCCCATTACGTAGATTTTGATTTTATTTTCGTTGCACAGCCGGACCGCTTCTTTGAGCTGTTCGGTGGTTTTCGGCCTTATGAAATAATCGGCAGGCCCGCCCAGCCCGTACCAGGTCCGCTTTGCCAACGGATAATCTGTTTCAACTATTTCCTTTAAGCCGCTGAATAATGAGCTCATCTGCCACCTTCCAAATATCGCCTGCGCCCATAGTGACTACTACGTCGCCCGGCTCTATATTTTCCTGTAAATAATCACAAATCGCTGCGAAGCTATCGATAAATATCGCCTGCGTTCCGTTATTTTGCAGCTTGTCGACCAGTATCTGTGCGTTAATCTCCGTCCTGGCCGACAGCGAATCGCGGACGAAGTAAATCTCCGGAACAATTGTTACATCGGCAAGCTTGAAGCTTTGAGTAAAGTCATTAAGCAAAAATCTTGTTCTGCTGTACTGGTGCGGCTGAAAAACACACCAGAGCCGCTTCGGATTATACCTTTGCCGTATCGCGGCAAGCGACGCCCGGATTTCCGTTGGGTGGTGGGCATAATCGTCGAGAATAGTAATTTGTCCGAACTTTCCCTTGAGCATGAGCCGGCGGTCGATGCCCGTAAAGTTCCCCAGCAGCTCGATTATTCGTTCGGGTTCGAGCCCGAGGTTGGCCGCCATCGCTGTTACTGCAAGTGCATTGTAAACATTGTGCCGGCCGGGAAGCGAAATTCGTGCGTTTCCCAGCAGGTTGCCGTTGTGATATATATCGAAGCTGTAAAGTCCGTCGTTCGGCTCGATGTTCCTGGCGTAATAGTTACACTCCTCATCAAGTCCGAAAGTTTCGCATCGTATCGAGTTAGCCGTCCAGCTTGATTGAGAATCCCTGATTATCTTTGCCACGTTCGGGTCCCGGCCGTTTGCGATTACTACGCCGCCAGGTTTGGTCCCGTGGGCGAATTGACCGAAGGTCTCGACTATCTCATCTTCGTCCTTATAGTAATCGAGGTGGTCTTGTTCGATGTTAAGGATACAGGCGATTTTCGGCTTGAGGTTAAGAAAGCTCCTGTCATACTCACATGCCTCGGCTACAAAATAATCGCTGTCGGCGACGCCGGATGAGCCGCCCAACTGAGTTATCGCGGCACCGATGATGAAGTTGGTATCGATACCGGCCTGCTTGAGCAGATGAATGAGCCAGCCGCTCGTCGTGCTTTTACCGTGTGTGCCGCTTACGGCGATGCCCTCGTACACATTCATCAGCTCGCCCAGCATCTCGGCGTATTTGTATACTTTGAATCCTTTTTGTCTCGCCGATTTCAGTTCCGGATTGTCCTCTTTAATTGCCGCCGAGATAACAACCGCATCGGTGTCGGGATTGAGATTTTCGGCTTTGTGCCCAATTAAAATATGAGCTCCCGTTTTTACGAGGTTGCTTATAACCTCGCTCGGCGTCTGGTCCGAGCCGGTCACTATCGCCTTGTGTTTGATTAGAAGTCTCGCCAGCCCGCTCATGCCGATGCCGCCGACGCCGACAAAGTGAAATCTCATACCGGCAATGCCGAGGCCGTTTTGGGCCGATGTTTTGTTTTCGTTCGAAATATTCATAAATCTATTTTTGCCGCGAAGGCGCGAACTCAGATTCAGGGTTTGTGCGTCAGGCCGATTCATAGCGTCCTTTCTATACCTATTACCCTTTAACAAGTAAACCGAATAGTCTACCACAGAAACAAAGTACAGAAAAGAGAAAAGCTTCTACCTGCATTTACACATATTCGTACCATATAGGATTCTATGAACTATCTACTTCCATTTCATATAATAATCATAAGATAATACGTTGCAGTCTGTTATGATTTTTAAGCTTTTTTGATTCATTAGAAAACTACAACCAATTATACAACCTATTCAGGATTATCCTGACAATTTCAAACTATTTTCAAGGTGTGATGAAAAACGCTTATACACCAATATGACATGCTTTTCCGAGCTGTCTTTGTGCAAAGTTGGCATATACACTCAACACACGCCTGTATTTCCTCTTTTCAAAGAGCTTTTACTGTAACTTCAGCAGTTCTGAAGTGGTCTGATCAGCGCTTAACAAGCGTGCATGTTTTTTTTAAAAAAATATTTAGAAAATATGGATTTTTTTGTTGACCAATTTTGATATACTGTTATAGTTGTATATAACAGTGGAAATTTTAAGGAGCTCTAATTATTTTTATACGAATCGAACCATCTTCATCGGTGCCTATATACCGGCAGATTATAGACCAGATAAAGTATCAGGTAGCCACCGGCATGCTCAAAGAAGGCGATAAAGTGCCCAGTGTAAGGGAGTTAGCGGCAAAGCTGGCAGTCAACCAAAATACAATCCTCAAGGTTTATAATGAGCTTTGCCGGCAGAATGTGCTCAAAATCGAAAGAGGTGACGGCACATACGTTTCTTCCAACAGGCAGTCTATTCCTGCGGCAGAAAGAAGGAAAACCGTCTCAAACGTGCTTCGCGAAGCGGCTATCCTGACGGTTCAACTGGAGCTGCCGATCGAGCAGGTTGTCGAACTGCTGCAAAAAGAATTTGAAAATATCGTTTCCCAAAGAGCAGACCGTCGCAGAGCCGGCTCATCGGAGAAGTAATATGTTTCGAATGATTTTATGGAAAGAGTGGAAAGAAAACCTCTGGAAGCTGTGGTTTTGCGGAGCGGCCAGTGCTGTTTTCACAATCATGCTTTTCAGAATACGGATCATACCTGATGTTGCTAATTGTATATTGATCTCATTTATTCAGATGTTTGTTGTTCCGGTAGTCTATTCACTGGATATTTTTTCCGGTGAAGTAAGCAACCGTACGATACATCTGCTTTTCAAGATACCGGTTCCCAGATGGATGCTCTTTTTTAGTAAGTATCTTGTTTCGGCGGCCGGGATTATTCTGATATTCCTTATCAGCGGAGTTCTGATGGAGATTATAGCTCAGGGTAGAGAAGCATCAGTATATTATCTTCTTAAAACCAATTTGCTTTTCGGTGCGGCCGGGTTGCTTCTTTTTACATGGTTCTGCCCGTTTGGCTGTCAGAGCAGGAGTGAGGCCGGTTCGCTGGTGGTAATGTTCGGTATCTTTATCGGCTGGGGAATTGTGCTGTTATGGTCCAACTTATGTGATGTCGCCTGGGCTGAGCGTTTTGTGCCGTATTCACTTATATTGATGAGAATCACAAATAACGGGGCTGTGGAGACGGTATTTTCTCAGTCTCTGGCGTTTGCAGTTGTTCTAATTATTGCTTGTTACAGGTATGTGAGTATCAGGAAATATTTATGAGGATACAGGGGATAATACATCAGCAGATTTGCCAGCTCAAGTGGCACATTCTTGCCTGCTTTGGCCTGATTATGGTCCTGCCGATCGAAGAGGCTGTGGTCAGTCTTAAAGATGGTTTCGGATTCCAAAGTAGCGGGATGGTAATTGTTTCTGCTATGTTTGCCCCATTGCTCGCCGGTTTGATCGCATGTGCGAATGTACAGGGTGATTTGAATGACAAAATTTATATCTTCTGGCGGTCAAAACCTGCCGGCATCAAATTGCTGATTGCCCTGAAATATTTTATTGGGCTGGTCATCTCTTATATTATTTTGGCCTGCCCGCTGGTTTTTGGGATTATAACAGTTGCTTTTTCTAAAGAAAAAATAAACGACTCGGAATTAATTACTTTAATACCATTATCCTTATTATTAACGATAATGACATACAGTTTATGTTTTGGATGTAATGTGCTTGTGCGCAGCACCGCACGTTCATGGCTTATGGGGATGCTGTTGACGGGATTTTTCCTCGTGCTGCCGATTTTACTTCCTCTTGATTACACAGATTACTTCGATTTATTTGATGCACTGTATATTTATCTGACTATTACGCTTATCGCGTCATCGGCGGCTGTCGTCTTCGCTCTTTTCGCGGCACAGTACGACTGGCATTTGAGAACAAATCTAAAAGGTCTTTTATGGGTAGTGGCCGGGCTGGTGTTTGTTTTGATGATGCTTTTCAGCAGTCAGGTTGCCAATATAAAAGTATTACAGGAAAAAGAAACTGATTCTTACCGGGGGGGATGGTATTCCCTGGATTATGTTGGAGACAGAATATTATTTCAGAATCGAAGTTTTGTTGACATCGATAATAACAAAATCTCGTTTAGTAATATTGAAAGCAGCACGGATGATATTATTTTCCCTATAACGAGGATGGAGGGATATAGTACTCGGATTTATCCGGTAAGAGGAAGATTAATTAAAGAGGTTGGGGATGACCTTTATTGTTTTATTATTAGTGCATATTATAGTCGTAAGGGAAAAACAGAAATTTATGAGAAAGTTTATCTGAGAAGCTATAAGTTTACAGGTAAAATGTGGATAGATGTCGGTGAGCTTGATATTTCTGATTGTCTTGTTGATAGTAGATATCCCCAAATAGCAATGCGGCTGATTGGAGATAAGATAATTGCTTTTGTAAACAAAAGCTTTGTTGTAGTAGATGTAACAGATCCCGGAGAATTAAAAACGATTCATACCAAACACGATGTATTGCAGAATCGATTACTATACAATACTTATTATCGGGAACGCGGAGAAAAATTTGCTATACCTTTAATACCGGTTGAAGGGATCAGTATCGAAGAAAAAATCAAGCTTAGTATTGATTGGTATTGTCATCCGAGCGATATGTATGAAACTTCGATAGTAGATATCCATGATGACAAGTTCGCCTTCTTTTTAGTTGATGACGATGACATTGCCCGGTTCGATGTAGCACGTTGGGATAAAGAGAATATCTATTGCGAACTCAGGGCGACACGTCCTTTTACGATCCTGGAGTTCATGACCGGAAAAAGTAGTTTTAACTATACATTCGTTGAAAGTGGTAAGTTATATTGCTGTAAATGGCATACCTTGATGGTTTTTGATATTCGTTCCGACCGCAGGATACGAAAGTTGGGTCACTTTGTCCGTACGGATTATGGTATTTTTGATATCGCAGTAATGGAAGACGGTAATATACTGTTGTGCGTACAGAAACCGAATTTCATGAGAATCAGTTCTAACGAAAGAAAAAAATATCTGTATCTCCTGAAGAGTCCTGAGTAGAGAACTGAAAATGCAAAGGAACAGAAAATGACAGATTCGGCTATTACACTTGAAGGTTTACATATTTCATACGGCAAAAAACAGGTGCTCAAAGGGGTAAACCTCGAAGTGCCGAAGGGTTCTATATTTGGTTTTATAGGCAGGAACGGCACGGGCAAAACAACAACGATAAAGACATTGCTCGGTCTGCAAAAGCCTCACGCAGGCAAATGTATTGTCGGCGGATTTGACAGCTTTACCCAGACTCTGGATATTCGCAGAAGAATCGGTTTCATGGCCGAGGATCAGCAGATGTACGGATGGATGAAAGTCAGCAGGATAATCAAGTGGGTGGCGGGATTTTATCCCGACTGGGATTATAAATTCGTTGATGAGCTTGCAGATATGCTCGGACTACCGAAGAATGCGAAGGTAAAGTCGCTTTCCAAAGGTCAGAATTCCAGCCTTGCATTGCTCCTGGCCCTGGGGCACAGGCCTGATATTGTGATTCTGGACGATCCGACACTGGGACTTGATCCGATTGCGAGAAAAGATTTCCTGCGGCATGTCATCGACCTGCTGCAAAGCAATAGTGTGACAGTTTTTTTCTCAAGTCACCTGCTTTATGAAATTGAGCCGGTAGCCGATCATATCGCGATTCTTGATGACGGCATAATTATTAAAACTGGAAAAACCGAACAGCTCAGAGAGAGCGTCCGAAAATTTATTCTGAAACCAACGCCCGAGGCGGACTTGGGCCGGCTGTCGGGAATTCTCGATATATTAAAGATCGGGGAAAATGTCTCCGTAACAATCGAAGATTGCGACGAGCCAAAAAGGGCGAAAATAAAAGCAATGTCCTCGAATGGCACTCAGGAAACGGCCCTTAACCTCGATGAAATTTTCGAGGCCTATGTGATTGGAAACAGGGGACATAAACATTCCGTATAATCCCGGATGTATCATATCAAGGCGTCACGCAGCAATTTTTGCGATTCAAAGGTATAAATCTCCGGCCTCACTCATTACAGACATGCGCTCAAGATTTTAGGTTTATTGTTATTCACTAACATTTTTATGAATCAATCTCATCAGCTTATGAGTCGGTGATCCCGCACGGATGAGGCCGGAAAATAGCCCCATTTCCTAAGTGTCTCTATAGTACTGGATTATAGAAAGTTGAAAAATTGACAATATTATCGATGTACGTATGGCTAATATGCCGTTGACCTGTAGTTGTTTTGGTGGTAGTTTATTGTTATGGAAGCTAACGAAATGGAACTATCCTGGATAATGAAGTTGAGAATCGCCGCAGTGGCGGCGGTCGGAATAGTCTTAGTAGGCATACTGGCTCGTCCGGCGGTGGTCACTTCGGAATTGGTTTATTCACAGGCTCGTAATAATGCCATGATCTTGTTGGCTTTAGCATTCCTGGCGGGATTTATTGCTTATTTTGTATCGTGGCCTTACGGCCGGGAGATTGGCGTCCTGGCAGTTCCTTTCGGCCTGGCTGTATGGGCCTTGCGTTCGGGCGGCATGGCATCACTTTTACAGTTGAATCCCACTGTTGCCCAGCGCCAGTCACTTTTTGCCGCGATTCGCTGGGAACCGATTTTCTGGCTGGTTATTTTAGCTGCCGGTTTTGCCGGTGTACTGCTGGCCCACGGCCTTTTGTCGAGCCGCAGGCCCGATAGTGTGCGTCGAAAAGCCGATTCTACATCGGGAAAATTACTGAATTGGATCATTGCCCTGATTATTTCCAGTTTGGTGGCTTATATAGGCATCAGGTTAATAGCACAGGATGTAAGGATGTTTGACAACAGGTTGGGTTTTGTAGTAGCTCAGCCGGCGGTCGGACAGATTGCTTTTGCAGTTTTGGTCTCGTTCGGGCTGGCCGCCTTTTTGGTTAAAATGTTTCTCGATGTAGGTTATATTTGTCCTATAATCGCCGGTTTTTTTGTTGTTTTTCATGCCTGTACTACTTATTCCAGGCCGGAGGCTTTACAGTATATTGTTCAGACCTGGCCGGCTACCGTCTTTGCCAACTCCGTTGTTTGTGTATTGCCCGTCCAGATGGTTGCTTTTGCGGCTTTGGGTTCGGTGGCCGGTTACTGGATGGGAGTTCGCTATAGCCTATGGCGAAAAAACGAGGCATAAAAGACTAAATTAGCCCTTTAGCAAAATTCACATATCTTTTTTTTCCTCTTTGTTCTTATATAAACACACCTGCGGCTTATGCTTAGAAAAAAACCGTCTGATAATTGGCATTTGACGCTCAAACAAAAATGAAAATGGGTGTTTTTGGTCTTGGAATTAGCCGAAATATAGGTGTGTTAAAACTGACACGAAGATGCTTTTTAGACCCGGTTACTTTGAAAATAGGATGAATCAAGACTTTAGTGGAGTATACGGATGAACAGTTGGCTGGTTTTATCGTATTAATGATAAGATAAAACCCGCTGACTAAAGGAGTTAGCAATGTTGGTTCTAAGCAGGCAAAAAGATGAGTCAATTATGATCGGCGATGATGTCGAAATCATCATAGTCGATGTCCGCGGCGATAAGGTTCGCCTGGGTATAACAGCTCCAAAGTGTATTCCTGTTCATCGCAGAGAGATATACGACGCTATCCAGCGAGAAAAGAGCGAGAAAAAACAAGAGCAGGAGCAGCCGAACGGTCAGGAAAAGGAACTCAAGGCTCCGCAAGAGCAGGATAAAGAGCCCAAGGCACCGGAGCAAAAGGAAACCAAGACGCGGCCCTCCAAAAAATCCGAAAAGGCTGCGAGCGGGTAGTTACCGGACTTTTCTTAACTCATTTCGTATCTACATTTCATATTGCTTGCCTTGCGAGAGGGCGTTGGCCGAAATTGTGTTTAGCAAATCTGTTTTTAAGACCTTATACACCATTTCCACAAACAAATTATATAT
>CAZKYP010000089.1:11498-13454 GCA_964556885.1 uncultured Pirellulales bacterium
ATTATATATCTTTGAAGTCGGCGCCGAAAACCTCGGCCGAAAATAGATAGACGTCTGTTTGCGGGTCCCGCCATGCGTCGGGTTCGAGGCCGGCCTTATGTGAGCAGCAGTACGACAGAAATTCCTCCTTGTCCCAGCCGCTCTCGGTGGCAACCTGCGGCAAAAAGCAGCCCGATGCTCGGCCTTTCTTTATATAAATACCGTCAACGCCAAGACGCAGGCTCAACGGGTCGTCGGTTTTCTGCAAGGGCGACAGGACTGAAATCTCGATGTCTAATTGATCCAATTCTCGGGGGCTTATCGGATTGGTCATAAACCGCGGATCGCCGGTCGACGAAGCCTTTGCCATCTCGGCGACAAGCTCGATGAGTGGATTGTCCGAGGTGAACTGGCCGATGCATCCCCGCAGTCGGTCGTGGTTTTTTAATGTTACGAAGCAGCCGCAGGGTGCATTCAGCTCGGGATCGTCCGAGTGAGGTTTTGGGGCCGGTCTTCGATTGATTACCGCCTCAACGGTGTCTTTTGCAACTTTAAGAAGAGTTTTTTGCTGCTGGTCATTCATAATTATAGTTCAGTATATAATATGATTTTCTATTCTGTGCCAAATGACATTTTACGCCTAAAAATCAAAAATAAAAAAGTAAAATGCAAAATGACAAATAAAAGTTCAAAAATTCAGCTATGTACCTTAATTGCGAACTTGCAATTCTTATCTTAATATCTACCGGTTATTTGGTGATTTCTGTTTATATAATCCTTTTTAATTTTTACATTGTAATTTTGATATTTACATTTTGATATTTGATATCGAGGAGTATGTGCAATATATATCAATACGCTCTCGCAATTAATAACACATTAGTATTAAGTACCTAATTTAATGTATCCATTTTATCACAAGGAATCCGCCGATCAAGAGTGCTGTAAATGCAAGCGTGAACCAGTTGAAATACTTTTCGATGATGGGTCGTATTTTTTCGCCTTTCCAGCCCATAAGTCCTGCTACAAGAAAGAACCTTGCAGACCGGCTGACCGTCGATGCAATCAGAAATCCGGGGAAATAAATCCTTGCCACGCCGGCCGATATCGTGCAGACCTTGTAAGGCAGGGGGGTAAAGCCGCATAGAAATACTATCCCGAAGTCGTATTTATCGTACCAGTTTTGGAACTTTGCAAAATTTTCTTCCGTCAATCCGATACTGCCGAGATGGGCAAATACCCACGGATGTATTGCTTGCCACAGGAACATGCCTATACAATAACCCAGGATTCCGCCGAGCACCGATGCGATAGAACAGGCCAGTGCAAATCGAAACCATTTTTTCGGCGCTCCGAGCGCCAGCGGTCCGAGCAGGACATCCGGCGGGACGGGAAAAAAGCTCGACTCGGCAAAGCTCAGGCAAAATAAAGCCGTTACACCGTGTTTTGTATTGGCGAAGTGAATCACCCAGTCATACAAACGCCTGTGCCAGTGCCACCATGTCACGGGCTTGTCATTTGGTGATTTGTTTATCACTTCGTCATTCGTCATTCAACGGTCCTGTTAGTCTTCATCCGGCAAATTGTACGTCTTCCTGAAATCTTGCACCGACTCATCGGAATCGGCCCATATAAAATTCCAGTCACTTTTAACGCAATGGTCCATTATATCATCGGGCTGGGCGGCGTTCGGCTCGGTCCCGAATTTATATCCCAAGACCGTGTAATAAACATAAGCCACCAGCCACGAGCAGATCGGATAGTCGTTGTCCTTAATCAGCCTTCTGAAAACATAACTGTTATTGAGCAGCCTGTCCAGTACGTGAAATGTAATTTCCCAGAATCCGTACGGCTTGCCCTTGTAGTACTCGGCCTTTTTTATCAACTGTTCCTTGTGCTGCGGGTCGATTTCCTCGGGTCTGCGGCTGATGAGCAGCTTGGCTGTGCCGCCTTTGTAGGCGGTAATCGGCCTGATTA
>CAZKYP010000090.1:0-13443 GCA_964556885.1 uncultured Pirellulales bacterium
TCTGCTGTCGGTTGGCTTTTCGGCGATGAGTAAAACTGTGATGGCTCTGACACCCAAGAGCGTTGAGCAGCTTAGTGCGACCGAACGTGCCGAGTATGATCTATCGGTCGAGCGGGATAAGCTGGAGGCAGCGGATTATACAAGCCTGAGCAACATCGAGAAGGAAAGACTTACACAACTGCGTCTGCAAAATCCCAAAAAGATATTTTCGCATATCAACCAGAATACTTTGATGTTTACCGTCTGTGCCATCGTTTTGATATACGCCGTGGCGGGGGGGCTGGAGGCGGCGTTTTTAAGCGATATGATTCAGGGGATTTTTATCATTTTGCTTTCTGTGATTTTACTGCCGTTTGCCTTTATTAAAATCAATAAAATATACGGCGGCAGCGGCGTGATAGGGGCGTTCCAGACAATTCACCACAGGCTGCCGGAATCGTTCTTCGAGATTTTCGGCTCACCGACCACGATAGATTTTACATGGTATTATATCCTTACGATTATGTTAATGGTGACAATAAATGTGGCCGTTGGAGCAAACCAGTTATCTTCGACCGGCTCTGCCAAGGACGAATACACAGCCAGGTTCGGTTTTACCGCGGGACTTTATCTCAAACGAATCTGCACGATATTTTGGGGTCTTTTTGCCCTGACTGCGGCGGTCCTGTACGCCGATACCGTCAGTGACTCAGACATGATGTGGGGTTATGCGACTCTTGATTTGCTCGGACCGCTGAAACTTGGATTGATTGGTTTGATGATAGCGTGCCTCATGGCAGCGTTGATGAGCACCGCAGACTGCCTGATGATTACCAGCTCGGCGCTTTTAACGCATAATCTGTACAGAATAGTGATTCCGAACAGGGCGGAAAAGCATTATGTGTCGGTCGGCCGGATTATGGGGGCCGGTGTTGTAATCGGCGGGGCGTGGATAGCGGTCCAGTTCGAGAGCATCCTGAGCCAGTTGAAGCTGACGTGGGAAATCGGCGTTATCTTTGCGGCCTCTTTCTGGATGGGGATACTCTGGCGAAAGAGCAACAGCAAGGCGGCGTGGGCTTCCATCCTGGTGACATTGATGCTGTTCTTTTTACTGCCGCTGTTGGTTCCCATTATTTCACCGAGCCTTCGGACCAACGAGTATTTGACCAAGCTGACCAGCCCCGAGCCGCTCGAACGTACGTATACGGCCCATGAAATTGACGTGGAAAAGAGAAACGATGAGATTGCCAAATGGGACAAGCTTAACGCCGCAGGGCGGATGGTGGCCCCTCGCCCGGTTTCGATTGAGGTCGGGCAGAAATTTACAAAAACTTATCAGCTTCCGCCGAGAAGCATTTTCTGGACGCAGAATGTCAGGCCGAATGAGGACGGTACGCTGGTAGGCCAGGGCCAGTTGAATATTATGCTCGTTTTGATTGACAGGATGGGCTGGGACCTGTCGAAGAATCCTCATGCTTTGAATGAAACGGTTCGGGCGCTGCTTCGTGTCGTGACGCCGTTTTTGATTTTGATATTGTTGGGATACCTGACTAAAGCGGATGACGAAAAAGTACTGGACAAATTTTATGCCAAGATGAAAACGCCGGTTATTGTAGACCGCCAAAAGGACTCGCGGGAGCTGGAATTGTCTTACGCCGACCCGCACAGGTTCGATCACCTTAAAGTGTTCCCACGAACGAGTTGGGAATTCTGCAAGTGGGACAAGACCGACACCGTGGGCTTCAGCATTGCCATGCTCGTGGCGTTCGGAATCATCGGAATGCTCGTCCTGATAGTCTGGATCGGCAGTTAATTACATAAAATCAAGGTCAGAATCACGGTTAGTATGACCGTTTTCATATTCTTATACAACTTAAGTATCGATAGACACACTTTTGATGTTGTTTTTTGTAAATGGTGCTGACAATCTGCCAATTTTCAGGTATTCTTATACTTTCCGGTGTATCCACATGATGCAAAAAGGAGCAGGTGAAATAAGATGGCAAGAAAGTTCAAATTACAGGCACGGACGGCGGCGGACGGGATTGATTTTTCCTCGGAGCTGAATGAGGAGCAGTTGGCAGTGGCCACCGCCCCCGGCGGGCCTATGCTGGTTGTAGCGGGCGCCGGCAGCGGCAAAACGCGGGCTCTGACGTATCGACTTGCCTGGCTCGTTAACCGGGGAGTGGACCCGTCGCGGATAATGCTGGTTACATTTACGAACCGGGCCGCACGCGAGATGCTCAGCCGCGTCGAGGTCCTGGTCCGGCAGAAAACAAAGGATATCTGGGGCGGAACATTCCACCACATTGCCAACAGGATTCTTCGACAGCACGGAAAGAATCTTGGTATTTCACCGGATTTTACCATCCTCGACAGGGAGGACTCGAAAGACCTTATAGCAACGTGCGTACAGGAAGCCGGGGTGGACATTAGAAAGCGGCGATTTCCACAAAAGTCGGTCCTTTCAGCGATTTCCGGGTTCATTCAGAATACTCTCGAACCGCTGGAGACGATTATCTTCAAACGCTACCCGATGTTCATCCAGGAAATCGAAGAGATTCAGAAGGTGCTGATTCTCTATTCATCGAGAAAGATGGAAAAACAACTGCTGGATTTCGATGACCTGCTGAGCTTCTGGTTGAGGCTTTTAGCCGATTATGACCAGGTCCGGACGTCGCTTGCCGAGCAGTTCCAGCATATTCTTGTGGATGAATATCAGGATACGAACTCGGTCCAGGGGGCGATAGTGGATATGCTCGCCTCGAAACATCGCAATATTACCGTCGTGGGCGACGATTCGCAGTCGATATACAGCTTTCGCGGCGCCAGTTTCGAAAACATAATTACCTTCAAGCAGCGATACCCAGACGCCACAGAATACAAGCTGGAGACGAACTACCGCTCGATATTTGATATTCTCGCACTCGCCAACGCCAGTATAGAGCACAACAGCCGCAGGCTCCCCAAGACGTTACGGGCAAAGAGACCATCCGGCCTAAAGCCCGCGGTCGTTCCCGTCCAGGACCATTATGTCCAGGCCCGGTTTATCGCGGAATATGTGCTCCATCTGTTAGATGAGGGACGGACATTGAACGATATCGCGGTCCTGTACCGCAGCCACTGGCACAGCCTTGAGATTCAATTGGAGTTTCAGCGGCGGAATATCCCGTTTCAGATTCGAGGGGGCTTGCGCTTCTTCGAGCAGGCACACATGAAGGATGTGATTTGTTATATGCGGGTGATCCAGAATCCTCACGATGAGTTGGCCTGGCTCAGGTTGCTGAAAATGCTGCCGAGAATCGGCAATGCTTTCTCGCAAAAGATGTGGCATCATATCGGCCAGACGGATAACGTTTTGGCTCTGGCTTCTGATTCGGATACGGTTAATCTTCTTCCGGCCGGTGCACGGTCTTTTTACGTCGATTTTATAGGACTTATCAGAGAGCTGGCGCAATTGAATTCCCCGGCAGAAATTATCGATACGGTGATGGACCGCTATTACGACGATTATCTCGTTTCGCGTTACGACGGGGCCGAGCTTCGCAGACAGGACATCAGGGCGCTGGCCAATTTTGCCGCCCAGTATAATACTGTCGAAGCTTTTTTGGCCGATATCGCATTGGCGGGCGACTTTTCTGGTGAAACGGTGGTTGCCGGTCCGGATGAGCAGGAATTTGTTATATTGAGCACAGTTCATCAGGCCAAAGGGCTGGAGTGGCCGATTGTTTTCATTCCCTGGATGGCGGATGGTAGATTTCCGACGGACCTGGCGATAAATACCCAGGATGATTTGGAGGAAGAGCGGCGGGTCTTCCACGTTGCTGTCACAAGGGCAAAGGATGAGCTGTACATGGTTGTTCCACAGGTTTATCGAAATCGGGCCCGGAGTCTGGTTATGATGAAGCTGAGCCGCTTCCTTGTGGAAATCGAACAGGATTTAGTCGAAAATCTGGAGCTTGAAGAGGGCCTGCCGCATTTAATAGGTGGTCAGAAACAGCAGGTTCTGCCGGAACCGGAACATATTTGATTGGTTGTTATTACAGTATTCTTAAATAGCGCGGCCGTACCGGGCGCAAACTGAATAATCTTTGACAGTTGACATTGTAGTATCTGGGCAGTTGTCTGGGTATAAATAGACACTGATGCTGACGTCCTCTCCTAATTGTGTGAAACGTTCGAGATTATCGGCCTGAATGAATCCCTGGGATTCGAGTTTTTCGGCAGATTTAAGCCAGTTCGTACCTACTTTAATACCGAAAAATCCGTATGTATTACCCAAAATTACTGCACTGCTGAAAACATAATTGTTTTGTGAGTCAAACAGGAAAATACAATTATCAATCTCCAGAGAATTTTCAGGTTCCGATAATTTAAGGTCGAGCAATTGGCAAACGTCACCATAGGGAGTTTCGAGAATATTTACGAATTTTTCAAGGTGATGGGTATCATCAGGCTGGAGGCACTTTGAAACCATTTTTGTTTTTATCCTTATTTGGTATTGATATTCCTCGTGATTTTTTTTACAGATGAATAGATTGTAGAAAATTTACCTAAGTTGTCAAGGGGGTTGATAGATAGCGAATTTGAAAAAAACTTGTTCATATTTTAAGCATACTACCTGGAAGTTAATATTCTTGACAAATTAGGTTAGCAGCAGTAGAATAAATAGCATGGAGCAGGGTCAGTACTTCATCATTTAGATACTGCTGAGCTATGGATTTATGACAATAAGTAAATTGTTGCATGTTGATGGTTATTAGTGAGATAAACATCGCAGCCACGAGGGCATTCAAGCCCGGAAAGTAGTCAAAAAAATGGAAGTGTCCCAGGATGAAAAGTTCGTACCTACATGTAGTATATGCGGAGAAAAACACTGGCCGCATCATCCTTTGATTCCATGTATCAATAAGAATAAAGTGAAGGCCAAGGCAAAAGCGGACAAAAAGGCCAGGGCAAAAGCCAATGCGGAGGCTAAGGCAAAAGCGAAGGCCGAGGCTAAAGCGATGGCCAAGGCTCAGGCCGATGCCAGAGCCAGAGTACAATCTGATAAAAAGGCATATATCGATGCAATAGCCAAGGCAGAGGAAAGGCTCAGTGCCGAGTCAAAATTAAGGGCCGAAGCGGAAAAAAGAGCGGAAGCCGAAGCGAAAGGACGAGAACTCGTCAAAGCTCAGGCTATCGAAACCATCTCGACTGTAAAAGCGGAATTAACAGGTAAAATCGAGTCTTATACCACTGCTGTAAGGGATTTAGAGGAAAAATTACAGGAACAAATCGAAGAGATAGTTCAGGCACAGGAAACGGCGGAAGCTGAAAGAGCGGCCCGTCTTGAGGCCGAGGATGCGGCCCGGCAGGAATCCGAGGCGAGAGCGACGTTAAAAGAAAAATTGGCGTCTGAAACAGAAATTAAACTGCAAGCTCAGCGGCAAGCACAAGCTTTAGCCGAAGAAATTGCTGCAACTCAAAAGCGGCTCAATGCCGAGGTCGAAGAGCGTGAGAGAATCGAGAGCGACACAGCTCAGAAGATTGAGGTATTAAAAGCGGAACTAAAGGAAACAGAGGAAAAAGCAGCTTTATATGAATCCGCTGTTCAGGATGCGGAAAAAAAGCTAAAAGAGCAAATCGAGGAGAATGTGAGGGTTCAGTCAAGGATAGAATCCGAGACAGCGTCCCGTCTTGAATTTCAGGAGAAATTGCAACAGGAAGCGGAAGCAAAGAACAGGGCAAAGGCAAAGATTCAGGAACTAACGGAGGCTGTAGCCTCTGCTGAACAAAGACTTGCGGTCGAGGCTGATGAGCGTTCAAGAATAGAAACGGAATTGACTGATGAAATTGCTTTACTGAAGACCGAGATCGATGAACAAGCCAAATCTTATACGTCAACAGTAAGGAAATTGAAAGAGAACATCGAGATTGGGGAGCAGGAAAAGACCGAAGCCCTAAAGAATATACGAGAGCTTAAGGAAACTGTCTATGCTACTCAGGAAAAACTATTGATCGAAGAACAGGAACGGGTCAGAGTTGAGACCGAGTCTGAGGATGCAATCGCGGCGTTGAAAGAGCGGTTGAAGGAGCAGGAAGAATCGTATGCGGCCGCATTAAAAGATGCCGAGGAGAAGTTAAGGTTACAGATAGAAGAAAAGGCCAGGGCACAGGCGATAGCGGAATCACAATCTTCTTCTCGTCTCGAAATCGAGCAAAAATTCCGTCAGGAAACCGAGGCACGGATCAAGGCCCAGGAGAGGGCCGATGCAGAGGCACGTTCAAATAGTCAGGCCCAGGAAAAGGCAAAGCAATACCAGAAAGCGATAGCCAGGGCGGAAAACAGGTTAAATTCCCAGGCTCAGGAGCTTACTAAAGTCAGATCCAGAATGGAAGCTGTATCGTCAGCCCTTGTTGAGGCCCGGGACCGGACAAAACAGCAGACCCAGGCGAGAGTCAAAGCCGAGGAAGAGATTCGCCAGCTTGCTGTATCGATAGCTTCGGTTAAAGAAAAACTTAATGCCGCCGAACAGGAAATGATGAGAATCGAGAGTGATGCATCGAAAGAAATATCTGTGGCAAGAGCGGAAGCCGAAAAGGAGATTGAATCTTATTTGACGGATATAACGGACCTGAAAGACAGGCTTAAGGTGCAGGCCGAGGAGAGAGTCAGGACCGAGGAAAAGATTCAGGAGCTTTCTCAGGCCGCAGCGTTGGCCCGTGAAGAATTTGAAGCGGAGCAAAAGGAACGAATCAGAATAGAGACCGAATCTGCAAAGACTATCTCAGATATAAAAGAAAAGTTGGAAGAAAAGGATAAGTCGTACGCGGTTGCGATAACACAGGCAGATAAAAGGTTGTCCGCTATAAGGATGGAGACAAAAGGTCAGATAGATTCTTATTTGGCGAATATCAAAGACCTGGAGGAAATGTTACAGGTACAAGAGCTGGAAAAAGCCGGAGCTGAACAGAAGATTCAGGAACTTTCACGAAACATAGCCACAGTACAGGAAGAGCTTGAAGCGCAAGAAAAGGAACGAATCCGGGTAGAGAACGAATCTGCCGAAGCAATCTCTTCGTTAAAAACCGAATTCAAACAGCAGATAGAATCATATAAGAATGCAATTAGAGAGGCGGAGGAAAAACTCAAGGTTCAAATCGAGGAGAGAGTCGGGGCTGCTGCATTGGCGAAGTCCGAGGCTGCGGCACGTATCGAGGCAGAAGATGCAGCTAAAAGAGAGACTGAGGCGAGGATTAAGGCCGAAGAAAGAGCCGGCATGGAGGCACGTTCCAGCAGCGAGGCTCAGGAAAAGGCCGGGTTTTATCGCAAAGCGATAACCAAGGCCCAGAACAGGCTCAATATTCAGGCACAGGAACTATCGAAAGCCAGAGCTAAAATTGAGGCTATGTCACAGGCACTTCTTGAGATGCAGGAACGGACTAAGCAGGAAACTCAGGCAAAGGTCGAAGCTGAACAAAGAATACAGGTGCTTACCGAAGCTGTAGCGATAGCGCAAGAAAAGCTAAGGGGCCAAGAGCAGGAAAAAATCAGGATCGAAAGCGAATCTGTAAAAGCGATTTCATCCGTCAAGAAAGAGCTTCAAGAGGAGATAGAATCGTATGCAACTGCTTTGAAAGACTCGGAAGAGAAGCTAAGAAATCAAATCGAAGCGAGAACAAAGGCCCAGTCATGTGCCGAGTCCGAGGCGGCGGTTGCTTTGGAATATCAGGAAAAAGCCAAGCAGGAATCTCAGGCGAGAGCTAAAGCGGAGGAAAGAGTTCAGGAGCTTGCACGAACGATAGCCGTGACCGAAGAGAGACTCAGGGCCGAGCAGCAGGAACGAATTCGAATCGAGGCTGAGACCTCGGAGAAGATATCTGCGATCAGGGCGGAGGCTGAAGAGGAAATAACTTCTTATTTGGCCGGCATAGAAGAGTTGGAGGAAAAGCTGAAAGTTCAGCATCAGGCAATAGTCAGGGCCGAAGAGCAGGCAATGGCCCAGGCCCAGGCGAGGGCTTCTATAGAAGAACAGCTCAAAATTGAGACAGAAAACAGGGTTGAAGCACAGGGAGATGTTCAGGCATTAAGAGGAAAAATAGCCGAGGCTAATGCAACAGCAGAATCGCAGATTGCGGCCCGTTTTGAAGCTGAACAGATAGCTAAAGAGGAAATTGAAGCGAGAATTAAAGCCGAGGAGAAAATTGGGGAACTGGCTCAAGCTGCGGCAGTAGCGCAGGAAAAACTCAGGGCCGAAGAGCATGAGCGGGAAAGAATTCAGTCCGAATCTGCTGAGATAATCTCAGCGGTTAAAGCGCAGTTGGAGGAAAGTGAAGAACAGCATCAAGTTGTTATGAAAGAAGTCCAGGAGGACATCAAGGTTCATATTGAAGAGAGGGCCAGGGCCGAGGCGAAGGCGGAGGCAGAGACGGCGGCCCGTTTCGAATTTCAGGAGCTTGCCCGTAAAGAGACGAATGCAAGGACCGCACTTGAAAAGGATATCAGAGTTGAGATCGAAGCCAAACTTAAGGCTCAGCAGGAAGCACAGGCCCGGGCTGATGAAATTGCCGCTGCTCAGGAGCAACTCGAATCCGAGGCCCAAGAGCGCCGTAGGTTTGAAACTGAATCTGCGCAAACAATCTCAACTATGAAAGAGGAGTTGCAGAAGAAAGTTGAATCATATGAGACTGCAATAAAACAGTTGCACGAAAAGTTGAATGTTCAAATCGAAGAAAGAGCAAAGGCCGAGGCCCGGGCCGAATCTGTTTCTTCGGTCCTTGATGAGGCGCAGGAAATAGCTCGGCGGGAATCGGAGGCAAGGGCGAAGGCCGAAGAAAGAGCGGAGGCAGAGGCGCGGTCCGGCAGCGAAGCTCAGGAGAAAATCAAGTTCTATCGCAAAGCGGTTACAAAGGCGGAAAACAGGTTAAACGCACAAGCGCAGCAATTTGCGAAGGCCAAGGCCAGGATGGAATCTATTTCATCGGCGCTTGTTGCAGCCCAGGAACAGGCAAAGGTGCACGAGGATGCGAAATTCAAGGCAGAAGAAAAGATTGAGGAGCTTGCTCGGGCTGTAGCCGCAGCTTATGAGCAAACCAGAACCGAGCAGCAGGAACGGATTAGAATCGAAAAAGAGTCTGCAAAGACTATTTCTGCTGTAAAAGCCCAGTTGGAGGAAAAGGACGAATTATATGAGGTTGCCCTGAAAGAAGCAGAGGAGAATATAAAAGCTCAGATTGCAGAAAAGGCCAAAGCCGAATCGAAGGCGGAGGCTGAGACAGCGGCCCGTTTCGAGTTCCAGGAGCTTGCACGTAAGGAATCCAATGCGAGGGCCGCATTGGAAAAGGATATAAGAGTTGAGATTGAGGCCAGACTGCAAGCTCAGCAACAAGCAAGAGCCCGAGCCGAAGAAATTACTGTAGCTCAAGGGCGACTCAAATCCGAAGCCGAGACTCGTAAACAAACCGAGGCCAAAGCCGCTCAGGAGATTCAAACAGTAAAGAAAGAATTGAAGAAATGGGAGGAAAAAGCCGCTCAATACGAATCTGTTATCAGAGATTCGGAGGAAAGGCTCAAGGCTCAAATCGAAGATAATCGCAGAATTAAATCACAGGTGGAATCCGAAGCGGCATCCCGACTCGAATATCAGCAGAAAGCGGAACAACAAACCCAGGCGAGGGCGAAATTGGAAGAACGAGTCCAAAAGCTGACTCAGCTTGTGTCTATAACCGAAGGAAAACTCAAAGAATCAGAGCAGGAACGAGTCAGGATGCAGACCGAATCTGCGGATTCAATATCGACTTTGAAAGCAGAGTTAAAAGAACAGGAAGGATCGTATGCAGTCGCAGTAAAAGATTTGGAGGAGAAGCTAAAATTACAAATTGAAGAAAGAGCCAAGGCACAGGCGATAGCAGAATCGCAATCTTCCTCTCGCCTTGAAATCGAGCAGAGGCTTCGCCAGGAAACGGAGGCAAGAATTAAGTCCCAGGAAAGGGCCAATGCGGAGGCACGCTCAAATAATCAGACCCGCGAAAAGTCTGAACTCTACCAAAAGGCAATAGCTGAGTCGGAAAGCAAATTGAATGCTCAGGCTCAGGAGCTTGCTAAGGTCAGGGCCAAAATGGAAACTATATCGTCGGCTCTTGTTGCGGCCCAGACTCAGACAAAACAGGAGGCGGAAGCGAGAGTCAAAGCTGAAGAAAAGATTCGTGAGCTTACTTCGGCAATAGCTTCGGTGAAAGAGAAACTAAATATCGTCGAACAGGAGCGTGATGGAATTGAGGATGAAGTATCAAGGAAGATAGCTGCCGCTAAAACGGAGGCACAAAAAGAGATAGAATCTTATTTGACTGATATAAGAAAGCTTGAAGAACAGCTAAAGATCCAGGTTCAGGAAAAGGTAAAGACCCATGAGCAGGCAGTAGCTCAGGCTCAGGCGAGAGCCTCGGTAGAGCAGCAGCTAAAAGCGGCGACAAAGGCCGTGGTTCAGACTCAGCGCGAGATTCAGGCATTGACAGAAAGAATATCCAAGGCGGAAACGATTGCCACATCGGAGGCTAAAGCTCGTCTTGAAGCCGAAGCGAAGACCCAGGAGCAGGCTCAGGCGAGAGCGAAAGCCGAAGAGAAGATACAGAAGCTTACCCAGGCGGTAGCCGTCGCCGAAGAAAGACTCAGGGCCGGAGTTGAAATGCGTGCTCGGATAGAGGCCGAAGCGACAGAGGCGATATCCGAAATCAAGTCGAAGGCCGAGGAGAAGATAGAGTCTTACGTAAAAGCTATCAGAGAGATTGAAGAAAAAATAAAGGTACAGCAACATGAAATAGCAAAAGCCCTGGAAAAATCTCAAATCCAGGCCGAGGCGCGGGCAAAGGCCGAGGCAAGGGCTGAATCCGAGGCGGCCGCACGTCTGAATGCAGAAGAGACAGTCAGACGCGAGATAGAGATTAGGACGAAAGTCGAAGAAAAGTTCAAGGCTGAGGCAGGTCAGCGGGAGCAGTTAAAAGCTCAGGCGGAACAAATGATAGCCGGTGTCAGAACAACGGCGCTGGAAAAAGCCCAGTTGTATGAAGCGGCCATCAAGAAGGCCGAAGAACAATTGAAAATATTGGCACAGGAGAAAGCACAAGTTGAAGCAAAAACACGAACAGATGCCGAGGAAAGAATGAAGGCGGAATCTAAGGCTGCATCGGAAGCATCACTTCGACTTGAGATCGAGAAAAAAGTCGGGCAGGAAGCTCAGGCGCGGGCTGTAGCCGAACAAAAGATTCAGGAACTGACTGCTGCGATGGCTTCACTACAGGAGAAACTCAAAACGGAAACTGAAAATCGAGTCAGGTTAGAGAGTGGGACGGCGAGCAAGTTGTCTGAGGTAAAGGCCGGGGCCAAGGACAAAATTCAATCATATATGGAGACTATACGGGAACTGGAAGAAAAGCTTAAGGTACAGGAACAGGAAAAGATAAAAGTTCAGGAGAGACTCCGGACGGAATCCCGGATAAGAGCCGAGGTGGAAAGAAAAGCCGAGCAGGAGACACAGAAACGTGTCGGCATAGAGGCTGAAGCTAAAGAAGAATTATCGTCGGTTATAACAAAAGCCCAGGAGGACATTAAGTTACATCAAAAGACGATAAATGAGCTTGAGGAAAAACTAAAGCTTCAAATCGAACAGAGGGTAAAATCCGAAGCTCAGATTGAGGTGGAAAAGACTGCCCGGCTGCAAGCCGAGGAAGCCGCCAAGCGGGAAAGCGAGGCGAAAAGAAAGACAGAAGAAAAGCTCCATGCGGCGGTCGAGGAAAGAAAAAGAATTGAAACGGAGGCGCAAAAGATTGTTTCCGCAGCCCAGGCTCAAAGGAGAGCAATTCAGGAAGTAGTGAAAAAGACAGTAGTCTGTGAATGTTGTGGAAAACAAAGCGATAAGGACGGAGAGTTCGTGAAGATTGATTCAGGCCAATTGTTCTGCCAGGATTGTCTGAAAGAATTGAAAAGGTCTGTTCATTTGTCATAGTCACTTCTTCGGGTCTGTTCATTGAACTGTGTAAATGGTCCTTCCATCATATTGGGAAACGACCCTCAAATCGGACGGCAAGGGCTTGTGCCGACGTCCATTTGTAGATGATTCGCCATACAATATTTTTTTATTGCTGCAAGGAAATTTTCTCCGTATTGCCGGCATTTCGTTTCTCCGACTCCCCTGACTTGTAGAAAAGCATGACGAGTGGAAGGTCTCCGGCGGGCGATGTCTCTCAAAGCCGCATCGCCGAAGACTATATAAGCAGGGAGCCCTTTTTCACCGGAAATTGTTGCACGCAGTCTTCGCAGGGCTTCGAACAAACCCTTATCGACGCCTTCCCATGAATCAACGGCAATCCTGGAGACTTTGGTGGGTTTTAATGTTGGTTTGAGCAGGCGAGGGGGTTCGTTTCCCTTGAGAACAGCCCAGCCCTTCTTGGTGACATTCAGGATGTTGTACTGGCCGGTTTTTTCAATGTAATCCTGGCCGATGAGCTGTTCTATCCAGTCGTGAACAGTGTGTTTCGAATAATCACTTAAGAGGCTATAAGTGCTAAGTTTGTCGTGTTTGTTCAAGATTATTCTCTTGTCCTCTGAACCGGTCAGTACCGAAGCGGTATAGTCGCTTCCGAAACGCTGGTTAAGACGGAGAATGCACGAGAGGATTTTCTGTGCAGTCACAAGTGCATCGTCTATACATTCAAGCTCGCCGAGACATATATCACATGCAGCACAGTTACTTTTTTTAAGGTCCTGTCCGAAATATCGCAGGATTGCTTTATGCCTGCATACTCCTCCGTTGCAGTAGTTATACATTCCTCGGAGCTTAATCATGGCGATTTCCTCGGATTCGGCCGTCATATCTTTCATCAGACTTTTCCAAGTGCCGTAATCTGCTCCGGAATAGAACAGGCAGCATTCTGCTTCGAGGCCGTCGCGGCCTGCCCGGCCGCTTTCCTGCTGATAATGTTCGATAGATTTTGGCATGGCGGCGTGGATTACATAACGAACGTTCGATTTGTCGATTCCCATGCCGAAAGCGATTGTGGCAACGATTGTGTCGATCTTTTCGGTTATGAAAAGCTCCTGGTTTTTCTTTCTGTCCTCGTTATCCATCCCGGCGTGGTACGGCATGACGTTGTAACCTCGATTTTTTAACTGGGAGCATGTCTCGTCGACGTCGTCGCGGCGTATGCAGTATATTATTCCGGATTCGTTTTTGTGCCTGTCGAGCACTGTACAGAGCTGTTTTATTATGTTTTTTCGCGGCTTGACCCTGTAGATCAGGTTGGGCCGGTCGAACGAGCCGATCAGCATCCGGGGATTTCTTAGCCGCAATTGTTCTGCGATATCGTTTCGAACTTGCTCGGTAGCCGTAGCTGTGTAGGCACTGATGGTGATATCAGGAAAAATTTCCCTCAATAAACCTAATTGACGGTACTCCGGCCTGAAATCATGTCCCCACATGCTGACGC
>CAZKYP010000091.1:0-10308 GCA_964556885.1 uncultured Pirellulales bacterium
CCAATTTAGCCGCGGCCGCGGGAGCTTTAACAGCCCTGATAACTTCATGGTTGGTTATCAAAAAGCCGGATATTTCGATGACGCTGAACGGAGCATTGGCAGGTCTGGTGGCAATTACCTGTCCGTGCGATGGAGTTTCGCCGGTTGGTGCGATTATTATTGGTGGTGTTGGTGGTATCCTGGTGGTTCTGAGTGTGTTGTTCATCGATTATGTGCTGAAGATTGACGACCCTGTAGGTGCCGTCAGTGTTCATGGTGTAAACGGATTGTGGGGGACATTGTCGTTCGGATTGTTTGCGATGGACGGCGGATTGTTTTACGGCGGCGGATTCAAGTTGTTTGGAGTACAGTTGCTTGGTGCCGCAACGGCGTTTGCCTGGGCTTTTGGACTGGGATTGATTTTGTTCTTCGTGCTTAAATCCACCACAGGTCTGCGTGTCAACAGCGAAGAAGAGCTCAAGGGGCTCGATATCGGTGAGCACGGAATGGAAGCCTATGCCGGATTCCAAATATTCACGACCACATAAGCCATAGTTTGTAATTCTGGAGAAATAAAATGAAACTAATAATAGCGTATATTCAGCCGCATAAACTTCAAGATGTAAAAAAGTCTTTATACAAAGCGGAAGTGCACAAGATGTCTGTAACGAACGCCCTTGGTTGCGGCGAACAGCAGGGTTACGAAGAGAGTTACCGCGGTATCAAGTTCGAAGTGAATCTGCTGAAGAAGGTCAGGCTCGAAATAGCCGTAAACGAGGATTTTGTTGACAGGACGATCAAGGCGATAATCGAAGGAGCGAGAAGCGGGCAGATTGGAGATGGTAAAATCTTCGTTTTGGATTTAGGTCAGTGCGTGCGAATACGGACGGGGGATGTTGGTAACAAAGCCATAGGCTAAAATTTATGCACGTTCGATAGGCCATCACTTCGTGCCCTCTGGGCCGGGAAACAGGTCCTGCCGTAATAGGTGGGGCCTGTTTCTATTTGAATAAAATATACAATATTGTAGTTTTTATTTTATTCATCTACAAATATGTAATTATGTAAATATTTCGACTTGTTTTGATGTATTCGTGTAAGTCGTTGTTAGTAAATGTATTATAAATATTTTGTTTTGTCGAATTAAGCTTTGGCATAGTAATTGCTAAATATATTAATTGTTTTAGTTTAGTAAAAGTTAATCTGTTTTTTAAGAAAGGGTTTTTGCTGAGTAGTATATCGGCTAATTTAGTGGGGATATAGAAGTGATGGCGAAAGAACGATTTTTCAGAATAAGTTTGTGGAAAGTATTCTCAGCAGGTGTTTTGCTGACTGTTGTTTTATGCAATGATTCGTTTGCGGGTGAACAAGATACCGGCGTTGAGCAGCTCAGGCAGGGTTTGAATACCGTCTGGGTCCTTATTGGTGCTTTCCTGGTGTTTTTTATGCAGGCCGGCTTCGGTATGGTGGAGTCCGGTTTCATAAGGGCTAAAAACACCTGCAACATCCTGACAAAGAACTTCCTCGACTTTTGCATGGCGTCTTTGGGCTTTTTCCTGATAGGTTACGGTCTAATGTTTGGCGACGGCAACGGTTTTATCGGCCTCAAGGGTTGGTGTCTGTACGGCCTTGGAGATAAGGCAAGCGGTTTGCCATTATATGCCTTTTGGATGTTTCAGGTGGCGTTCTGTGGGGCGGCGGCAACGATTGTTGCCGGCGGAATGGCCGAGCGTATGAGATTTCATGCATATTTGATTTACTCGTTTATTATATCGGCTTTTGTCTATCCAATAGTCGGGCATTGGATATGGGGCGGCGGCTGGCTGAGCAATATGGGTTTTGCCGATTTCGCAGGTTCGACCGTCGTACATACGGTTGGCGGCTTTGCGGCTCTTATCGGGACCATAATATTGAAACCGAGGGAAGGCAAGTATGCAATCGACGGAAAACCGAAAGTTCTTGCCGGTCATAATATTCCTCTTGCATCTTTGGGTGTGTTCATACTCTGGTTCGGCTGGTTCGGATTCAATGCAGGTTCGACACTCGGTGTAACCGACGGCTCTAATATAGCGCGAATTGCGATCAATACGAATCTGGCCGCTGCACTTGGTGGAATTGTTGCTATGGTGACGGTATGGAAAAGATTCGGTAAACCCGATCTTTCGATGGCGATGAACGGCGCTTTGGCCGGGCTTGTAGCAATAACCGCGCCTTGTGCTTTTGTCGAACCCTGGGCGGCTATAGTTATAGGTTCGATTGCGGGTTATGTGGTGGTCAAGGGAGTTGAACTGCTCGATAAACTGCAGATAGACGACCCTGTCGGTGCATTCCCGGTTCACGGCATTAATGGTGTCTGGGGAACATTGAGCATTGGCATATTCGGCAAGCAGGCTCTTGGATTAGCAAACAACGGTTTTATTTACGGCGGAAATCCGATGCAATTGGGCATCCAGATTGTCGGCAGTGTGAGTTCTGTAGTGTTTGTGATTGTGGTTATGGGTATCGTATTTAAATTGATTGATTTGATCGTGGGACTGAGGGTCAGCCGCGAAGAGGAGCTGCGAGGTCTCGATATCGGTGAGCATGGTATGGAAGCCTACGGTGGTTTCCAGATATTCAACTAAGTATCCTTAGAAAATATAAATCAGGTGATATAGATGAAACTAATAACAGCATATATTCAGCCACATAAATTACAGGATGTAAAACAGGCTTTGTATAAGGCGGAAGTGCACAAGATGTCTGTGACGAACGCTCTTGGCTGCGGCGAGCAGTTGGGTTACGAAGAGAGCTACCGCGGAATCAAGTTCGAAGTGAATCTGCTGAAAAAAGTCAGGCTCGAAATTGCCGTCAATGAAGATTTTGTTGACAAAACAGTGAATGCGATTATCGAAGGAGCTAAAACCGGACAGATAGGTGATGGTAAAATATTTATCATTGATTTGGTTGAATGTATCAGAATTCGAACCGGGCAAAATGGTAAAAGTGCTATAGGTTAAGTGGTTGAAGGATTTAATTAACAAATAAAATTTCAAGTGGTCCGTCAGAATTGGATGTTGTTTGAGTTGTACAAACAATAGAAAATATTTACCAATAAATACAATTATGTAGATTTTTTAAAATATATCTACAATAATGTAGTTTTAGCTTAAAATTTTATATTTGAACAATATGATTGTAAGTATTGTTGCAACATATACATAAGGGTGTTTTTTAGGGGTATTTTCTATATTGGCACATTTTTTGCTTAATCTATTTTACTAAATTGAACGTTTTTTTCAAAGTTTCAGTAGCTCAGTAAAGAAAACGGTACCAGATTGGAGACACTGAAGTGATGGTCAGAAAATCCAAAGGTAAAGATGTATTTTTATTTTTTGTAGTTTTATGCGCTCTTGTTCTGTTTAGCACAAGCTCATGGGCGTCAGAAAATATAAATACAAATGAAATTGTCAAACCGAGGATAGATTCAGGTGATACGACCTGGATCTTAATAAGTGCGGCTCTTGTAATGCTGATGACGCCGGGACTAGCTTTCTTCTATGGCGGTCTCGTTCGTAGAAAAAATATGTTATCGGTGTTGATGCAGTGTCTTATGATACTGTGCATTGTGAGTTTGCAATGGGTGATAATTGGTTATAGTTTATCATTCGGATCTGATAAAGGTTCGATTATCGGCGGGCTGGAATGGTTCGGATTAAAAGGCGTTGGGATGGAGCCGAACGTCGATTATGCTTCGACTATACCACACCAGTTGTTTATGATGTTTCAGATGATGTTTGCTGTGATAACACCGGCATTGGTCATCGGTGCATTTGCCGAACGTATGAAGTTTTCTTCGTTCTGTGTTTTTACATTGTTATGGGCAACAATTGTTTATGACCCGGTGACACACTGGATATGGGGCACCGGAGGCTTTTTGAAAAATTCAGGAGCTCTTGATTTTGCCGGAGGAGCTGTTGTACATATTAACGCCGGAATGACATCTTTGGCGGCGGCGCTTATACTGGGAAGGCGGCAAGGTTATCCGGAGAGTGTTTCCCCGCCGCACAATCTGCCGTTTGCCGTATTGGGCGCAGGTCTTCTCTGGTTCGGTTGGTTTGGCTTTAACGCCGGCAGCGCCCTGAAAGCAGGAGCTTTGGCGGGTAGCGCATTTACCGCAACGCATATAGCCGGCGCCACTGCCGGTACAGTCTGGTCGTTGCTTGACTGGCTCAAATATAAGAAACCTACTACATTAGGTATGATTACAGGAGCAATTGCCGGTTTGGCGGCGGTCACCCCGGCTTCCGGATTTGTAACACCGGCCGGAGCAATTTGGATAGGTATAGGGGCCGGAGTTCTTCCCTGGTTGGTAGTTACTTATTTGAAGACAAGATTTAATTACGACGATACACTGGATGCCTTTGGTGTGCATGGAATTGGTGGTATCTGGGGAGTTATTGCAACGGGTATATGGGCAACGAAGGCTGTTAATCCGGATGGAGCTGATGGATTATTACATGGCAATCCGATGCAATTGTGGATACAGGTTAAAATGGTGCTTATTGTTGCTGCATTTTCTTTTATTGTCGGTGGCGTTCTGCTCAAGTTTGTGGATGTAGTAATGAAGCTCAGAGTAAGCGAGCACGAAGAACGGGTTGGTCTTGACCTGACGCAGCATCGAGAAGGTGCATATACACTGATTAGTTAGCATAGTAAGGAAAATATTTTATGAAATACATAATCGGTATTATTCAGCCCGACCGTCTCGATGATGTTCTTCAGAGACTGACAGAGAAGGAAATACACTTAGTAACAGTTTCGAGCGTTGTTGGCAGAGGCCGGCAGCAGGGAATTGCAGAAGTATATAGAAGCCATAAGGAACCGGGAAATCTCCTTAGGAAAGTAAAACTGGAGATAGCGGTTAATGATGAGTATATAGAACCGGCAGTCGAGGCTATTACGGGTGGTGCCAGGTCCGGTAATATCGGAGACGGAAAAATTTTTATCATGGATTTATCTGAGTGTATCAGAATTCGTACAGGTGAAAAAGGTAATACAGCAATTGGTTAAATATTAAAGAATAAACTCAATGCCAACATGTAATTTATTTTTGAAAGGAAAGATCTAATGACACCGAAAGATTTTTATGATTTTGCAAAGAAAAATAATGCAAAAATGGTTGACCTGAAATTTGTCGACCTTTTAGGAACGTGGCAGCACTGCACCTTCCCGGTTGAATTCTTGGACGAAAAGGTCCTTAAGGAAGGCCTCGGTTTTGATGGTTCATCAATACGCGGCTGGAAGCCGATCCACCAGTCAGATATGATGGCGGTTCCGGACCTGAGCACTGTGGTTATGGACCCATTTTTTGCAAAGCCTACTGTAAGTGTCCTTGCGGATGTTTTCGATCCGCTTACACGTGAAGAATATAATCGTGATCCGCGCAATATTGCAAAGAAGGCGGCTGAGTTTGCTAAAAGTACCGGATTGGCGGATATCGCTTATTATGGCCCTGAACCTGAATTCTTTATTTTTGACGAAGTCCGTTATGAGCAGAATCAACATACCGGAATGTATAGTATCGATTCATCGGAAGGATCATGGAATACCGCCCGATTCGAGGAGCCAAACCTCGGATATAAGCCCTCATACAAAGGCGGTTATTTCCCGGTAAGCCCGACCGACACTCAGCAGGATATCCGCACGGAAATGGTGGAGGAAATGCAAAAGGTCGGAATTGCTGTCGAGAAGCATCATCATGAAGTCGCTACCGGCGGCCAGGCAGAAATCGATATGGTTTACGCTCCGTTAGTAGAGCAGGCTGATAAACTTATGTGGTACAAATACATCGTTAAAAACGTAGCAAAACGTCACGGTAAAACAGCGACGTTTATGCCCAAGCCGATTTTCCAGGACAACGGCTCCGGTATGCATACACACTTCTCATTATGGAAGGACGGCAAAAATCTGTTTGCCGGCAAGGGTTATGCCGGGCTTTCAGACCTTGCTCTGCATGCGATTGCCGGACTTATCCACCACGCTCCGGCCATTCTGGCATTTGCAGCACCGACGACAAATTCGTACCGCCGGCTTGTCCCTGGTTTCGAGGCACCGGTCAATTTGTGTATGTCGGCACGCAATCGCTCGGCTGCCTGTCGCATTCCGATGTATTCACCAAGTGAGAGTTCAAAACGTGTGGAATTTCGCTGCCCGGACCCGACCTGCAATGGCTATCTAACTTTCGCCGCAATGCTTATGGCTGCAAACGACGGTATTAAACGTAAGCTTGACCCGGGTGAACCACTTGATGTGGATGTTTTTGAGCTTTCGAAGGCGGAACTTGCTAAAACAAAAAAGGCGCCGGGCTCACTGGCTGAAGCAATCGATGCGCTCGATAAGGATCGCAAATTTCTTACAGAAGGCGATGTTTTTACAGATGACTTTATCGAGACATGGATTACATGGAAGTGTGAAAAAGAGATAGATGAGATGGCCTTAAGGCCGCATCCTTATGAGTTTCATCTATATTATGATTGTTAATATTGTGGTGCTCTGCACATAGTGTGCAGTTGGCATTGGGTCGTGGTTAAGGCTTGCTCGCAATTACCTGTAAAGGTGATTGCTATGGGCAGGCCTTTTCCCTTTCTGTCCACGCCTGTCCGGTTATTACACACATCATTCATACCAAAAATGGTCATAGTTAAAGATTGACAAAATTCCTGAAATATGTACAACAAGCGGAAAATATACCGTTTATTTTCTGCTGGAGGTATTAAAATGAACAAACAAAGTGAATCGGTGCCCAAGGTATTTGGTTCGAATGTATTTAACGATATGGTGATGCGCGAGCGTTTACCGAAAGATGTTTATAAATCCCTTAAAAAGGCGATCGAAGGTAATGAGCCGTTGAATCCTGCGGTCGCGGATGTGATTGCCAATGCGATGAAGGACTGGGCGGTTGAGAAGGGAGCATCGCATTTTTGTCATTGGTTCCAGCCGATGACCGGTTCGACCGCCGAAAAGCACGATTCGTTCATATCCCCCACGCCGCAGGGCAGTACGATTATGGAGTTCAGCGGCAAGGAGCTGTACCAGGGAGAGCCTGATGCCTCGTCGTTTCCTTCGGGAGGATTGAGAGCGACCTTCGAGGCGCGTGGATATACGGCGTGGGACTGTACGTCTCCGGTTTTCGTAAAAGAAGATGGCGATAATATAACACTGTATATACCGTGCGCTTTCTGTTCGTATGTCGGACACGCTCTGGATAAGAAGACGCCTTTGCTTCGTTCTATGGATGCACTGAACAAACAGGCGATGCGTGTGATTCAGTTGTTGGGCAATACGACATCCAGGCGTGTCACTGCAACACTGGGGCCCGAACAGGAGTATTTCCTCATCGACAGGTCTTTCTATGCCAAAAGACTTGATTTGGTTTTAACGGGCAGAACTTTGTTTGGTGCGCCTTCTCCGAGGGGACAGGAGATGGAGGACCATTACTTTGGCGCTCTCCACGAGAGAATTGCGTCGTTTATGCACGAACTGAATGTGGAGTTATGGAAGCTGGGCGTATCCGCCAAGACGCAGCACAACGAAGTTTCGCCGGCACAGTATGAGCTGGCGCCTGTTTTTACGACGGTTAATGTCGCGACCGACCATAATCAACTGGTCATGGAAACACTGAGAAAAGTTGCTTTGAGACATAATTTCGTGTGCCTTTTACATGAAAAACCGTTTACAGGTGTTAACGGTTCCGGCAAGCATAACAACTGGAGCATGGTAACCGATGACGGTAATAATCTTCTGGAACCGGGCAAAACTCCTCATGAAAATATGGTATTTCTTGTAATGCTTTGTGCGGTGATTAAAGCGGTCGATAAATATGCAAAGCTGCTGCGTGCAAGTGTTGCCAATTCCGGTAATGAACACCGACTTGGTGCAAATGAGGCCCCGCCTGCTATTGTGTCGATATTTTTAGGTGATCAGCTCAGTGACATTTTCGACCAGTTGGCTTTCGGTGGTGCTAAATCGTCAAAGAAGGGGGAAGAGCTTAAGCTTGGTGTTTCCACGCTTCCGCCGCTGCCCAAAGATTACACGGACCGTAACAGAACCTCACCATTTGCATTCACGGGCAACAAGTTCGAATTCAGAATGGTCGGTTCGACGCAATCAACCTCCGGGCCGATGTTCGTACTCAATACAATTGTAGCTGATGTTTTGTGCGATATTGCAGACGAACTGGAAAAAACAAAGAACGTGAAGACAGCGGCTCAGAATATATTGAAACGAATAGCCTGCGAAAATCGAAGGATTGTTTATAACGGTGACAATTATACCGAGGAATGGATTAAAGAGGCTGAAAAACGCGGCCTGCCTAATATTCGTTCGACAGTCGCTTCGCTTGAAACCATTATGGATAAGGAAAATGTTGCCGTTTTCAAGAAGCATGGTGTTCTGACGGAAGCGGAGCTGCATGCACGAGCTGAGATATTGCTTGAAACATATATTATGTCTATCAATATCGAAGCCTTGACTATGCTTAATATGGCCAAACGTCAGATACTTCCGGCCTGTGTAAAATATTCGTCCGAATTGGGCAATGCAGTTGGTTTGGTCAGTTCGGCCGGTGTTGAAGCGGGGCCGCAGAAAAAGATGCTGGAAAAAGTTTGTGGTTTGATTGCAGCCATGAATGATAATATTTCGGATCTTGAAAAGGCCGTCGCAAAAGCAAAGAAAGTAACCGATACAACCAAGCGCGGCAGAGAATTCAGGGATGGAGTTGTGCCAAAAATGAAGGAACTGCGTGCAACCGCTGATGAATTGGAAACTATCGTCGATGCTAAATTGTGGCCTATTCCAACTTACGCCGAAATGCTCTTTACTAAATAGCAGATAAAATATTCTATAAAGAAAATGTCCTAAAGTTGTGGTTAAGGCTTGCTTACAGCAATCCGTTAAGGGTGTGTTGTCAAAGCAAGCCTTTTATTATATAAGCTTATACTATAATTATGTAATGTTAATATTATGCGTATATGTATATTAGTGATATTGCAAAACATATAAGATATGCTAATTATGTATATAAGATAAAATATGCTGTAATGCGTGATTAAATAACGTATACTATATGTTGGTTTTGGTAAAAAAATGATTAAAAACGAAGTTGATGGACTTAAAATTGAAAGATCAAGGTTTATATGAAGCTCGCCGCGAGCATGATGCATGTGGTATCGGTGCGGTTGTAAATATCTCAGGCAAACGAGAGCACTCGATTATTGAATATGGCAAGCAGATTCTCATCAATCTTCATCATCGCGGTGCGGCGGGGGCAGATGAAACCACAGGCGATGGAGCCGGAATCCTGTTTCAGATACCGCATGATTTCTTTGTATATGAATGTGAAAAGATAGGATTTGTTCTTCCCGAAGTCTCAAAATACGGCGTCGGGATGGTTTTTGGCTCAAAAGACTCGAAACTCAGAGAAAATTGCGATGAACTGCTTGAGGCTTCGATAGGCTATTACGGCATGAAGGTGCTCGGCTGGCGGGATGTACTTGTCTATAGAGATTGTCTCGGACAAATCGCCCTGGAATCTGAACCATCGATAAAGCAGATTTTCGTTGACGGGACCGGTTTGCAGGAAAGACTCTTCGAGAGACGCCTTTTCCAGGCCCGCAGGCGGGCCGAAAAATTAGTCAGAGAAAAGTTCGGTGACAAGGCTCAGGATTTCTATGTGACTTCTCTTTCGTGCAGGACAATTTGCTACAAGGGTATGTTTATGGCCCGGCAGTTGTTCGAGTATTATCCCGAACTTGCAGATGAACATGTCGTTTCGGCCCTTGCAATTGTGCACCAGCGATACAGTACAAACACATTTCCGAATTGGCGTCTCGCCCAGCCGTTTCGATGTATAGCTCACAACGGGGAGATAAATACACTCAGCGGCAATCGAAACTGGATGCGGGCGCGCGAGACGATAATGTCCAGCGAGCTTTTCGGAGATGATATAAAAGATTTGTTTCCCGTCCTTACTCCGGAACTGAGTGACTCGGCGTGTTTTGACAGTGCCCTGGAGCTTCTTGTCAACTCCGGCAGGAGCATGCCTCATTCGATGATGATGATGATTCCGGAGGCGTTCGGACAAAAATATCATATCAGCACGGACAAGCGTGCTTTCTACGAATATCATTCGTCGATAATGGAGCCGTGGGACGGACCGGCTGCTATGGTCTTTACTGATGGCAGGTTGATCGGCGGGACACTCGACCGAAACGGTTTGAGACCCTGCCGATACCTTGTGACAACCGACGGTCTTGCTGTTATTGCCAGTGAAGCCGGTGTTGTGGAATT
>CAZKYP010000091.1:10408-13115 GCA_964556885.1 uncultured Pirellulales bacterium
GTCCTGTCGGACCAGCCGAAGCTGTTGTTTAATTACTTCAAGCAGCTTTTTGCCCAGGTGACAAATCCGGCGATTGACCCGCTGCGTGAAGGGCTGGTAATGAGCCTGATGGTCTACACCGGCAAGAAGCGGAATCTCCTTGTGGAATCTCCGCAATATTGCAGGCAGCTAAAATTGCCGCACCCGATTTTAACGAACGAGGACATCGAGAGGCTGCGTTCGGTAAATCTCGAAGATGTTAAGGTGACAACGATTTCAGCTCTTTTCGACGTAGATTCGTCTGATTCCGCCGGCAGCCTTCGCCGAGGACTGGAATCTTTGATAGAAACCGCAGAGCAGGCAATTAAGGATGGTGCTTCGTTGATAATTATCAGCGACCGCAGCGTAGATCAGACAAAGGCGCCGATTCCTTCTTTACTGGCGACTGCGGCTGTTCATCACGGATTACTAAACCGCGGGCTTCGCGGCGAGGCGGGATTGATTATCGAAAGTGGGGAGCCGCGGGAGGTAATGCACTTTTGTCTTTTGTGCGGCTTCGGCGCCAATGCGGTCAATCCGTATATGGCCTTTGAGACGCTTGATGAGCTTCATCGCCAGGGCGAACTGCCGGCGAAAATGGAGCCGGTACAGATAGCGGATAATTATATTGCCGCCATCAAAAAGGGAATCCTCAAGACGATGAGCAAGATGGGGATTTCGACGCTTCGAAGCTACGCCGGCGCCCAGTTGTTCGAGGCTATCGGCCTGAACCATACCGTCGTCGACGAATATTTTACAGGAACAAGCTCGCGAATCGGCGGTATAGGGCTCGATGGAATTGCCAAAGAGGCCCTTGCCCGCCATCAATCGGCGTTCGAGCAGCGTCCCACGGGGACGCTCGGACTGGATTTTGGTGGAGAATATCATTTCAGGCATTACGGGGAGCGGCATTTGTGGAATCCGACCACGATTGCCAAGTTGCAACATGCAGTCAAGTTTGAAAATCCAAACACTTATGCAGAGTATGCGAAGGCTGTCAACGACCAGTCTAAATATTTATGTACTCTGCGCGGTTTGTTTGAGTTTATCCCGGGTGAACCTGTACCGATTGAAGAGGTTGAAACTGCCGGCGAAATAGTAAAAAGATTTTGCACCGGTGCGATGAGTCACGGCTCCATCAGCAAAGAGGCGCACGAGTGCATGGCGATTGCGATGAATCGTCTGGGGGCGATGAGCAATACAGGTGAAGGCGGCGAAAACCCGGAACGGTATGTGCCCGAATCCAACGGCGATTCGAAGAACTGTGCAATCAAGCAGGTTGCCAGCGCCCGTTTCGGTGTGACTGCGAATTATCTGGCGCACGCAAAGGAATTACAAATTAAAATCGCACAGGGCGCCAAGCCCGGCGAGGGCGGTCAGTTGCCCGGTCACAAGGTTACCGAGGAAATCGCAAAGATGCGGTACTCGACACCTGGAGTGACATTGATATCACCGCCGCCTCATCACGATATTTATTCTATCGAGGATTTGGCGCAGCTTATATACGACCTTAAATGCAGCAATCCCGGTGTCAAAGTGTCGGTCAAGCTCGTTGCCGAGGTCGGCGTCGGGACGATAGCCGCAGGTGTCGCCAAAGGCAACGCCGATGAAGTTTTAATCAGCGGCCACGACGGCGGGACCGGTGCAAGCCCGCTTTCATCTATAAAGCACGCCGGATGCCCGTGGGAACTCGGCCTGGCCGAAACCCAGCAGGTCCTTGTGATGAACAATTTGCGGGACCGGATAAGGGTGCAGGTTGACGGGCAGATGAGAACCGGAAGGGACGTTGTGGTCGGGGCGATGCTCGGGGCCGAGCGGTTCGGTTTCGGGACCGCCGCATTAGTGACACTTGGCTGCACTTTATTGCGAAAGTGTCACGAAGGAGCTTGTGCGTTCGGTATTGCTACACAGGACCCTGAACTGAGGGCGAGGTTTGCCGGCAAACCCGAATATCTTCAGCGGTTCATGTTATTTGTCGCCGAAGATGTGCGGCGGATTATGGCACAGCTTGGATTCAGAAAATTAGAGGACATGGTCGGCAGAGTGGACCGTTTGGGTGTTTCGAAGGCAATCGAGCATTGGAAGGCGAAAGGCCTGGATTTTTCTGCGATTTTCAAAAAGCCCGAATTCAATGACGGCAGATCGATTCGACTTAGCACCAAACAGCCGGTTAAAATAGACGACCATATTGACTGGCAGATACTGAAAAAAACAAAACCTGCCATAGATAAAAAAGAAAAGACTGTAATCGAGATGCCGATTCGAAATATAAATCGAACCGTCGGTGCGATTTTGAGTAATCATATAATAGGTAAGTATGGCGCAGAAGGATTGCCCGACGGTACATTAGAAATTGTATTTAACGGTTCTGCAGGACAGAGCTTCGGGGCTTTTTTGGTTCCCGGCGTGACGCTCAGGCTTATCGGAGACAGCAACGATTATCTCGGCAAGAGCCTTTCGGGCGGCCGAATTATTGTAAAGACGCCGGACAATGCTCACTTTATGGCTCATGAAAATATTATTGTCGGCAATACGCTGCTTTATGGCGCGACTTCCGGCGAGGTGTTCATCAACGGCATGGCCGGCGAACGCTTCGCGGTCCGCAACAGCGGAGCGACGGCCGTTGTCGAGGGGGTCGGCGACCATTGCTGTGAGTATATGACCGGCGGCACAGTTGTAGTGCTCGGCC
>CAZKYP010000092.1:0-13077 GCA_964556885.1 uncultured Pirellulales bacterium
CCGTTGCCGTCAAACATACCGGTAAAAGCGCTGAACTCGTTAATACCTATAATATTCAAACTTGTCCCTGTATAAGCACCCAGATCGATATCCGCCATTAATTTGAATTGTTTGTCCCAGTTGCTGAAATCCGGGCCAATGTCATTCATTTGCTCGGCTGTGTAAATCAGGTACGGGAAATTCGGGTCCCCGATACCTCCGCCATATTTCTTTTCGGCAATAGCATCAAGTCTGTAGGTAAACATGTCCGCACTCTTGGACGGCGGAGTAATTTGACCGGTCAGATGAACCGAATCATCCGTTAGAGTCAGCTTGATGGTTATTTGCGACTTCGAGCCATCGGTGGTGTCACCCTTAAACATAATTGATGTCTCGCTCGATACTGAGCCTGCCAGACCGGTCATATTAAAAAGATGATTTAGGTCCTGGGTATATAGAAATCCGCTTGTTCCTGTAAGGTTTGCATTTACCTGTCTGAAGGAGGCTATAGCCTCGTTGGAATCAATATATAACTGAAACTGACCTTCAACATGGTATTTTTCATTCACACCGGCAAATCCGCCGGTCTGCACAACAGAGCTTTGGCCGGGAATGAAAGTATATGTATCAACCTGTGTGGGATCCAGGACATCATGGCAGTCACATGAAGCCCGGACCTGCACATTTATCAACAAAACAGCAAGAACTATGAATATGAATGAGCAATTTATCCTGTTTGAATTGTACCTCTTGACCATTTCGTACAGTCCTCCTCATACAAAGAGCTATTTTACAGCCTGTAATATTATAACATAATCAAATACGAAAACCAAGATTGATTAGCTAAAACAGCTCGAAGATCAGGTGTAATTAGCAGATATGGTAAGCGGAAAAATGTTGTAAAAATTTACCTATTTAGTGTAGACTATCCGATTGTGTCAAAAGAAAGACTTTTTATTAACTTTTGGGAAGATTTATGTCTGGATTCGGAATAAATAACAGTATCAACCAGGATTGTAATAAGCGTATCGAGCCGGCGCAGAGAATAACACGTTTGCCGCCCTATCTGTTCGGGCGAATAAATGCGCTGAAACTGGCAAAGCGCCAGGCGGGTGTGGATCTTATCGACCTGGGCATGGGTAATCCATCGGACCCGGCTCCGAAAATTGTTATCGACAAGCTTTGCGAGGCGGTACAGGACCCTCGTAATCATAGATACAGTGCTTCGAAGGGTATCAAGAACCTCCGCGGCGAAATTGCAAAAAAATACGCACGTAAATGGAACGTACAGCTTGACCCGGAAACGGAAGTGCTGGCCTGCATAGGTTCGAAAGAAGGATTCAGCCATTTGTGCCTGGCGATGATGGGACCGGGCGATACCGCGATTGTCCCCGACCCTGCATTCCCCATACATAACTATGCAGTAGCACTGGCAGGTGCGAATGTTGTGTCAGTACCTCTGGGAAATGACCAGAAATTTATAGACGATATCGCAATGGTCATCGAGAAGATGTACCCGAAGCCCAAGCTTCTGATTCTCAATTATCCACACAATCCGACTGCAATGACCGTCGATGAAGGTTTTTTTGAGCCGGTCGTCGAGCTGGCAAAGAAGTTCGGCGTAGCAGTGGTCCATGACTTCGCTTACGGCGAGACCTGCTTCGACGGATATAAAGCTCCGAGCTTTCTTTCGGTTAAAGGTGCAAAGGACGTCGGAGTCGAGTTTATCACGATGAGCAAGCCATATAATATGGCGGGATTCCGTATTGGCTTCATGGCGGGTAATAAAGACATGATAGACTACCTCGCCACGATAAAGGGATATTACGACTACGGCATCTTCCAGGCGATTCAAATAGCAGGTATTATCGCATTGCGACATTGCGACGATGATATCATCACCCAAAATCTGAAATACCAATCGCGGCGTGATGTCGTTTGCGATGGTCTTAGCAGGATTGGCTGGGAAGTGGAAAAGCCGCGTGCTTCCATGTTCGTCTGGGCAAAGGTGCCGAAGGAACATTCCCAGGGCAAAGGCAGCATTGACTTTGCAATGGACCTGATGGAATATGCGGAAGTGGCTATTTCGCCTGGCAGGGCCTTCGGCGAAGGCGGCGAAGATTATATGCGTATCGCCCTTGTGGAAAACGAGCAGCGTCTGCGGCAGGCCGTTCGCAACATAGGTCGGTTCGTACGAAAAAGCCAGTAATAAAATCTCAACTCGCAATCAATAATGAGATGGACCAAATTATTATAAAACGATACTGTTTATAGGACTCCTGAGGTTTAGGTTTAACCAAGGAAAAAGCTTGACTTTCTGAGCTAATTATGGTTTAATATTATAATAGAAATCAGCAATCACATGGGGGTGTGATAGTATTATCGTCTCGTATCAGAATGGGGGAGTTAATCTGATGAAAATGCGCAGTTCGATATTCGTTAGATTGACGAAAATGATATTCGTTCTGTTCATTCTTGCATTCGGATTTTCTGCGCCCGCCCATTGCCAGACAAAAGACGTTACACTCATGCTCCGGCAAAGCCCGGTTGCAGGCGGCTCTGTAACTCCAAACACCGGGATTCATCATTTTACCGCCGATTCTCAGATTACCCTGATTGCTAATCCAAAACCCGGTTATCGTTTTATACAATGGCTTGGCGATGTCAGCGACCCGGCGGCAAACAGCACCATTGTTTACCTTGACGAACCGAAAGTTGTGATAGCCGTTTTCGAGCAAACAGAAAACGGGGCCCTGGACCTGAAAAAGGGCATGCCTGCCGGTGGCGGCGGATTAATCGCAACCTCTGCAGATTTCTACCAGGGAACAGATGTGAGTTACGCCGGCGGAGTTAAACAAAAGACACAATGGACAAAAAAGACGAAATATAAAAACCCCGATGTTGTTGTACCGGAACCAGCAACCGGAGTACTACTATTGCTCGGCGGCCTGTTCACTATGACAAGACGTAAACAGCGCAATTCATCTCGATAATAAAACCCAAGAATACTATTCGAATTCATGGCCGCAGGTATCCTGGGTCACACACTCGGATTCGGTCCGGGGATATTTCCTGCAGTTCAGAGGACGAATCGAATAGATGCTGCAGTAGGATGAGCCGTCAGGTTTGAACCTGAGAAACCAGCAGACGTTCGGCAGTTTGCAACACGCCCCGCAGTGAATACATTGCCCCTTTCGTTTTTCGGATACAGGTAATACACACGTAAACGTCCGTTTTATCTTGGCAGCCCATGTATTTCTTTTTTCATCAGCCATAATATGTACTTCTTCAATAAACAAAACCAAAAAAACTTATCAACCAATATACTCTAATATAGCAAGAATACACAATACCAATTATTGATTCTATCCCCACATAAAAAGAGACAACCGGCGTTTCAGTCGATTGTCTCCCTAATAGGCTATTCAATATAAAAATCCTTCTGCTATTTATCAGGCTTCAATTTGTCCATTACCTCATCAGGCCAGCTCTCACTTAAAACTCTGCTCTGGTTGTCCGTTCTATTAAGAATCACGATTTCATTACGTCCCGGCTCTTCCTCGCCTTCCTGGATTTCTGACTCAGGAAGAAAATGACTCCCGCCGGATACGAGGAAAGATATCTCGTCGTTGCCCTTCCATGACGGAATCAATTCAGAAATCTCTTCTTCCCCGAATCCTTCATTTTCCTCAATCGGAATGTTCATGGAATCCGTTCCCAGATCGTAAATCACAAACCGATTATGCTTTATCGGCAGCAATACTTTCTTGCCGTCCGGTGACAGCTCGAATTGCAGCATTGCAAGAACCTGGCAGACATTCGATACGTTCGACGGCAATACTTCCGAGACCGTCCCTATTTCAGAATCATAGCAGAACAGGGACCAGCGGCCTTCGTTTGTCTTGCTCACAGGAAGTGACATAGCAGCGGTCGAAAAGAATATTCGCCCGCCCGCGCCGTACCGAACCTTCAGCCACGGGTAATAAACCAGACCCGCAAACGAAGAGGCTTCACTGGTGCATTCGTGCGTTTGGACCGATGCGTTTTCTATGGGCTTCGCCAAAAGATTATTTTCGTCGTCCGTTATAACTCGTTCTCGAAGCGTACCAAAAACAGCCTCGTCGCCTTTGAGGTCTTCAGAGTCCGCACGAAAATATACGATTGCCTTCCCGTCCTTGCGCCAATCGTAACCGAAGGCGACCCTGTCATCGACAAGCATCGCTTTCACATCACCCTTTAGCGATGCAACATAAAGAGAATATTCCTCGTCTTCCTCTCCGTGCCGCGTCTGCATAAGATAGGAAACATATCGATTATCCGGCGAAAACCGTGTAATAACCGTTCCGAAAATATTGGTCGCTATCACGCGCTTGTCATTCAGATTGTCCCTGGGCACAACGACAACCTGAAAATATTTCAATCCTTTCTCTTTGCTCAGTTTAATTCCCTCTTCACCCAATGCTTTTAGGACCTGATCATCCGCATTTTCATACATATAACGTATTGCCCAGTTTTTGTATTCTTCCGGTTTCAGAAGCTCCTCATCAGGCTCGGGAAACTTATCAATCATTCCAGGACCGCCCGTTCTCAGGATATCCTCAGCCATTAAACCGGCGGCATCCTTTATCATCTTCACCTGTCCCGGTGGTAACATCCCTAATCCTTCCGACAGGCTGTTACACTCGACGTCCCGACTGTAGACAATCAGACTGCCGTCTTTCGAAATATCCGGCAATACCTGAACATTCTCGTTCGTAACTTCCGTCAATCGGCCGCTCTGGCCGTCTACCAGAAACAGTGCCCCGTCAACCCTCAGCAGGCCCACCGAGCCGTCTTCGGACCACTGAAGCGAATCTTCGGGAATGCAGCCGGAAAACAAAATCACAAAAATACAAAAAACAATCAAACCGTATGTCACTATACCTTTACTCATTATATTTCTCCTTTACATATTGTCTGTACCTGTCCCACAAACCCTGACTTTGGATAATAGCTCCGTTGATACTATGTGGTTTTATATTCAGCATCGTGACAGCTTTATCCCGCCAGAAACCATCATCGATATTTCTCAAACTGAAAACCGGTCGTTTTTCAGTCAAATCCGATATAGCCGCTACCACTCGAGATCGCTGAGGTGCAGTATCCGGTTTTGACCACCGCCCTGCCAACCCACCGATGAATACTGCAAAAACCACAACCGCCGCCCATCGCAAGACCGGCCACCAGTTAAATCGTGACAATTGCTTTATGTTCACCGGTCCTGATTTAACGTCACTGTGACAACTTTCAATCCTTTCTCTGATTCCGGCTTCTGTTTTTCCGTATATGAGCAACATTTCATCGGCCCATTTATTCGTCTCTGGATGCTCTGCAAGATACGTTCTGAACAAAGTCTCCGTATCTTCGTTCAATTCCCCCGCCGCAGAATCTATCGCCAGCCTTTCAATTATTTCACGTTTCATTTTCCTGTTCCCCAATTTGTTTTTTAACCTCTTTAAGTCCCCTGTGCAATCGCGACCTGACGGTCCCGACCGGAATTCCAAGTGCCTCGGCGATTTGGGCATAACTCAGTCCCGCCGTAAATTTCAGATGGATTACATCCGTCTGTTCTTCATTCAACCTTTTCACTGCATCCCACACCATATCAAGCTCGTCGTCTTTTTTCTCATCCGAAACTTCTTTCGTAAATCCATCAATATCCTCTATTCCGATATCGATTTTTCGTTGCTTTTGCCTGAACCAGTCGACGCGTGTTCTCCTGGCAATACCCCAGAGCCATGCCTGCCTGCTTGCTTTTGCGTTGTACTGTCCCCATGCCCGCAGCGCTCGCAGGAAACAGTCCTGTGTCATATCGTCCGCATCGGTCCAGTTATCGCACATGCAAAACATAAATGCACGCACCCTGCCGGCGGTCTGGGACCAGAATTCATTAAATTCTCTTGAGAATTCGTCTGTCATTTTGCAATCCGCTAATAAAGTCGGCGCTGCTTCAAAAAAGTTCCCAAAAGGACAATAAATATTTTAAAAAGACAGTCAAAACTATACACCTATACCATTGTAAACTAAAACCAAAGGGTATGGCTATCTTAAGATTTGCTTATATGGATTGAGCTTTATGATTTCCTGAAAACCGCGACGACGTTTTCGACCTCAACGACAAACAGGCGATTGTCGCCCTCGAAATCCACCGGGATGGCCCCTTTGGGATTGAACAGGACCTTGTCGTATTGCCGCAGCGGTATGTCGGGAGAGTTCTGGACCTCGGCGGAAATTGTTACAATTCTGCCGGTTATCGTGGGGATTTCTATATTATCCGGCAACTGGATGCCGCCTTTGGTTTGTTTTTTGTCCTCATCCTTGCGAATCAGCACCCGCTTGCCTATCGGCTCTACAGTCTCAAGAGCCGGCGTTTCTATTTTTTTATCCTTGCTCATCGCCATCCATACAGACTTGTAGCATGGGCAATTTACTTGCCCATGCTGTTTAACACATTAGTTTTTTCAATAACGCCCGCTGGAAGTGCAGGCGGTTTTCGGCCTGGTCGAACATAATCGAGTTGGGTGACTCGGCGACCTCGTCAGTGATTTCGAAGCCGCGGTAAGCCGGCAGGCAGTGCATAATCTTTGCCTCAGCAGGAGCGGCTTTGAGTAGTTCGGAATTGACCTGAAAACCTGCAAAATCCGCCTGGCGTTTTTGCTTTTCATTTTCCTGCCCCATGCTCACCCATGTATCGGTATAAATCACATCAGCATCGGCAACTGCGGCTTTCGGATCGTTTGTTTGTTCGACGCTGTCGGCCGATATCTGGTTTGCACTGTTAATCGTCTCATTATCAAGCTCGTATCCGGCCGGCGAGGCAACCACAAGCTTCATGCCTAACTTCGCACAAGCAAAAGACAGCGAACGGGCCACGTTATTGCCGTCACCTATAAATGCAATCTTGATACCTTCAATCTTTCCGCAATGCTCCTGGATAGTAAGCACGTCTGCCATTGCCTGACACGGATGAGAGAAGTCCGTCAGGGCGTTAATTACAGGCACAGTCGCATACTCGGCCAATTCGATTACAGTATTGTGTTCGAAGGTTCGGGCCATTATGCCGTTGACGTACCGACTGAGCACCCTTGCAATATCTTTAATCGGCTCGCGCTTGCCGATGCCCCCTATGTCTTCGGGCTTTACATAAATCGCGTTGCCACCGAGGTCGGTCATTGCAACCTGGAAACTGAGTCGAGTTCGCAGGCTCGGTTTTTCAAAAAGCATAGCAAGCGTTTTGCCCTGCAAACATAAATCCCTGCCGCCGACACTATACAGGCATTTCAGCTCAGCGCTAATCCGCAGCAGTTCTTTCAGGAATTCCATCGTACAACTATCTATAGACAGAAAATCTTTCATCAGTCATTCTCACTCAGCACATCATCCAAAATTTCAATTGCCTGATCGATCTGCTCTTTGGTGGCAATCATCGGCGGCATAAAACGAATAACAGTACCGGTTGTGCAGTTTATACGCAGGCCCTTGGCCAGACATTTATCGACTATCTTGTTTCCGGGCCCGGTCAGTTGAATACCAATCATAAGGCCGATACCGCGAACGCTGTCGATAATGGAGTGTTTCTGCTTCAACTGTTCGAGTTTTTCTTTTATATACCGGCCAAGCTCGATTGCATTTGAAAGAAGATTATCCTCTTCAATCGCCTCAATGACCGCAATCCCAGCGGCACAGGCCAGACAGTTGCCGCCGAAAGTCGAAGCATGTTTGCCGGGGACCAGCGATGCGGCAATCTCTTCTTTCGCCATCATGGCCCCTATTGCAACACCGCCGCCAAGGGCCTTGGCCATCGTAATAATATCCGGCTCGACGTCGAAATGCTGGTATCCGAACCATTTGCCGGTCCGGCCTATGCCGGTCTGCACTTCATCCAAAATCATCACAGCCCCGGTCTCATCACACAATCGGCGAATCGCTTCAAGATATTCGGCTGTAGCAACGTTAATTCCGCCTTCACCCTGTATCGGCTCGACCATAACCGCCGCAACTTCATCGCTGAATGCCGATTCCAGCGCCTTAATGTCATTGAACGGCACATAAATAAAACCCGGCAGCAATGGCAGAAAACCCTCGTGATATTTCGGTTGAGCAGTCGCCGTAACCGTTGCAAAAGTCCGGCCGTGGAAACTGCCTTCGGCGGTGATGAATTTGTATTTTTCCTTTGCCGTATGCAAACGCGCCAGTTTCAAGGCCGCTTCGTTGGCCTCAGCACCGCTGTTGCAGAAAAAGCACTTGCCGCCAAAGGCCCGCTCGCTCAACAGCTTTGCCAACTCCCCCTGCGGCTCGGAATAAAAGGTATTATCGATATGTATCAGCTCACCTACCTGCTTGCGTATAGCCTCGACTACTTTGGGATGGCAATGGCCCAATCCGCTTACTGCCCAGCCGGGGAACATGTCCAGTATCTTATTGCCTTCGGCATCGTATAGATAACAGCCCTCGCCCTTGACGATAACACGCGGCAGCCGGCCGTAATTGGCGATGACATATTTATTAAACAAATCGATTGTTTCCTGTGTGGTCATAATTAATATCTCTTCCCAGCGCCTCTCAATTGAAAACACTGATTTTAATTTCCAATCTTACATTCCTGGTTCTTCACAATTTGTGTACCGATTCCCTTGTCGGTATATATTTCCAGCAGCAGCGAATGAGGGATGCGCCCGTCGATAATATGCGCCTTCTTGACGCCTGCATCCAGCGCAGTCAGGCACGCTTCCACCTTCGGGAACATCGCATCGGTAATAATACCGGCCTCTATCATTTCCTTAATCTGCTTTTCATCAAGGCTCGATACCCAACTGTCCGGATTGTTTATATCGGTCCTGATTCCATGAGTATCGCTTACGACAACGAGCTTTTCCGCCCCGACTTCCGCGGCAACCTTGCCCGCGGCACTGTCAGCGTTGACATTAAGCTTACCGCCAGCTTTATCCTTGGCCACCGATGCGATAACAGGTATTGTCCCGTCTGCACAAAGCTTCTTCAACAATTGAGCATTTATATTCACAATCCGGCCGACCAGACCGAGGTCTATTTTTCGACCGTCTTCGCCAGCCAATCTCAGGGTCTCGGCAAACAGCACACAACTGCTCAGCGAATTCAGCCCCATAGGCTCGCATCCCAGCTCGGTCAGCGTTTCGCATATAGGCGTATTAACCTTGTGAACAAGCGTATGCTCTGCAATCGTCAGGGTTCGCTCGTCCGTATATCGCCGGCCCTGGATCCATACCGCTTCAAGACCCGCTTCGTTCATTGCCCTTGTAATGGCCTTTCCGCCGCCGTGAACAATAATCGGTCTCATCCCGACCGTTGCCATAAAGGCAATATCGGTCAGCATCTTTTTTTGCAGTATCACATCGTCGAGAACGCTTCCGCCGAGCTTGACAACCACAATCCGCCCGCGGAAACGACGGATATATTCCATCGCCTCGATGAGGGCGCCTGCTTTTGCAATAGCTTCTTCCACGAACTTAACTCCTGAAATATACTGTTTGAGAAAACCGTTTAATTTATTATTTCCCCACATTTTAGTCAAGCTATATTTATCCCCTGTTAACATTCATTTTCATAAGCGGCCGGAAGTTAATTGCAAAATCCTGTTACCGAACTGAAAAATTTGTTTATTATTCACGAATTTTTGAATCCGATTCCGGGAATTATTGATAATATATGTTCGGATGGAACGTGCTTGGACGACTACATAAGAAATGGAGAGTTTCAGTATAATAACATGGGTAAAAGGAATATTACCGGTCCTTTGGTTTTGGATTTAAAACACGGCCGCAGGCTTGGCAAATATCGGCTTGCAAAATCTCTCGGCGAAGGGGGTACAGGAGAGGTCTGGAAGGCCAGGGATTGCGTCGAAGGTATATGGGTAGCCCTTAAAATACCATCGGTAGGCGTAAACGGCGAACGCGACAATCAGGCCCTGCTGCGAGAAATACGCCTGATTGCCAAATTACGCCATCCTCATATAATGCCTATCAAGAACGCCGACGTCATTAACGGCTACACGGTCCTGGCAACAGAGCTGTCCGTCGGTACCCTCGCAGACTGCTCCAAACCCATGTCCGTCCGCAGGATCGTCTCAATTACCGCCCAGGTTCTCGACGGACTGGTTTACGCCCACAATAAGCGTATGGTCCATTGTGATGTTACACCGGGCAATATATTCCTGTTCCCCAACGGCCGGGCCGCTCTCGGCGACTTCAGTATCGGCCTGCAGCTCAAAGGACGGATGCATACGGTCGATGATTTCGGCACACCCGGATATGTCGCCCCGGAACAGGCATACGGACGGCCCACTTATAAAAGTGATTGCTTTGCCATCGGCCTGATACTGTACGAATATCTCACCGGTGTTCTGCCCAAATGGCCTTTCCGTTGGCCGCCAAGAGGATACAAGCGTCTTAAGGAACGAACCAGCCTTGCCTTCGTCAGGTTTCTCAAGCAAGCTCTTGCTGTTGATCCAGTCAAACGATTTGAGAACGCCGAAAAGATGCGAGCCGCCCTACTCCAGGCCGTACCCAAAAATCTTAAACTCGTGTCATCATTGAGGACTGGCGGCAGGAGGAAACTTACATGGCAGAAAATGCGCAGGGGGGCGTTTATCAAGCGTTATAACAAGGTCCTGCCTGTAGTTTTTAGATGCGTCGACTGCGGCGAGCCGATAGCCGAGAGTATGTCAATATGTCCGTGGTGCGGCAGCGACCGTAACCGTTTTGATGCTGAAACGCAGTTTAGCCATGTCTGCACGCGATGTCACAGGGGCATCCTTCCGGAATGGCATTTCTGTCCATGGTGCTATGGCCCTGGTTTTGCCTCTCCGGCAGATATTCAGACACCCGGCACAAAATACCATAAAAATTGCAAACACTGCGGCGGTAAACTAATGCGCTTTATGCGATATTGTCCCTGGTGCCGCCGCAAGGTACGCCGCCCCTGGCATGTTCGTCCTTTCCCTGAAATATGTACAAGCTGCGGATGGTCGATAGATTCGAACTTCTGGAATTACTGTCCCTGGTGCAAACAAAGCCTTGTCCGATAATACAAATACTATCAACCGGGAAATAATTGAAAACCCGGAACACACTGTGAATTCTTCCGGGCCGTTCCGATGGTGCGCCGGGACCGACGTCGGTAAAGTTCGACCGGAAAACGAGGATGCATACTTTGCCAATCCGGAAATCGCCCTTTTCATCGTCACCGACGGTATGGGCGGCCATCGCGGCGGCGCTCTTGCTTCCGGAATCATCGCAGAAGACCTGCCGGTCATGATTGAAAACGCCCTGGATAAGCTCAAGGTCGGTAGCACACGTACCGTAAAAGCCATGCTTAAAAAAGTCATCGCCGAACAGAGCAGGCAGTTGTACCTCGAAGGGACAAGCGAAAGCGGCTACAAGGACATGGGCGCCACACTTGTGGTTGCTCTGCTGAAAAACGGCCGCTGTTTTGTTGCCAACGTCGGCGACAGCCGGATATATCGCCTGCGTAACGGACGGCTCAGGCAATTGACACGCGACCATTCAGTTGTCTCGGAACTCATAGAGCAAGGCTACCTGAAACCGGAAAATGCACAGAACCACGCAGCCAGCGGCCAGTTAACCAGCTACATCGGGATGGAGAAAAAGACCCGCTCCGATGTCCGTTCCTTCGCCCTGAAAAAGGGCGACCGCATCCTTCTCTGTACCGACGGTTTGACTGATATGGTTCCAGATGAACAAATCGCCGACATTATTAAAAATGAAGCGGAGCTTCAGACCGCCTGCAAATCGCTAATCTCCGCCGCCAACAAATCCGGCGGCCACGACAATGTCACTACCCTGCTCATCGACTGGCTCTGATTACCCCATTGCCCTTACGATTAATTCTCCGATTTCTTCTGCAGATTCTCAGCGAACCATTTGCGAACCAGCTCGAAGTTCGGACCAATCTTCATTCTTTCCTGCTGGGCGATTCTTTGTTCTTCCGGCATGGAATCCAAAAGGACAATCAAAGTAAATAACGACGCACTCGCCTCATTCGGATGATATATATTCGAGGTTTGAGGAAAGATATTGCGGTACTCAGGGACATCCATCAGGTTATGATACACAGGCTTGCCGTCTTCGGTCATTATCGGTTTGAATATTCCGTCGTCTCTGTCTAATTCGACGCCTATCATCCGAAAGTCACCCGGCATACTCTTGAGGCCGTCGCCTTCCGCGAAAACCACGAGCGGCCACAGGTAAGTGACATCATCGTCTTTCTTAATCGGATATACCCAGCAGCAATCTGTTCCATCCGGATTAATAAGTTGGTGTTTGTCGAGCCAGGGACAGCTTTCGATTTTCTCGGCTTTTATGAATCCCCAGACATCGATGTAAAGCGAATCGAACAAATTCGGATGCAGCCGCTGAAATACATGCATCTGCTCGTGTAAAAACAATCCGGCCATAGAGGATAACGCCCTCTCAGGAGCCGATTGGTGCATCATGGCAAATTGCCGACATACACCCTCTGAAAGCACGATATATTTGTCCCTTGTATGCGGCATGCCGCCTTCGATTTCGTCGGAGACTTTGATAAAGCCCCACGGCATTTCTGCAAAAAGTGGATATTTTTCACTTATAGACGGGTAGAGCTTTTCCACACCCATTCGGATCACTTTTTTCTCGTCATCGGTGAACTCCCGTACCCCCGCCTGATAGCGCTGCCTGCAATTCTGACGCTGCTCCTCGATTGTATTGCCATCAATAGGCGAGCCGGTCTTTGCCGACATTTCCATTTCCTGCATACGGCTGAAATACGGATCGATCGAATCATCTATTATCGCGGCCTGAGCCGCTTCGATATCCAAACATGTTATCGATATTGATAAATTGGATGTTTCCGGAACTTGTTGCGGGACAGCCATTTCGGCAGCTAATGTTAAACTGGATAAGCAAATCAGAAAACTGAGTAATCCTGATTGAAAAGTCCTTGTTTTCAACATGATATCTCCAAAAAAGCCTGTTTTTCTCCAAAAAGATGCTCAATTTAACACTTTTTACCCCAAAAAGTCAA
>CAZKYP010000093.1:0-12952 GCA_964556885.1 uncultured Pirellulales bacterium
ACGATAGAAACGTCTTGAAAAAAGGCAAGCCTTTATAAAAGACAGGAAAATTGGTGATAATACCTCCTCCGTGGTACAAGATTCGTAAATCCACATAAAACCAGAGATATATATAGAAAAGGGTGAAAAAGATCAAAGCTCGAAGTGAAATGCCAAATCTTAAATTGGCGTGGTTCTTTACGTAGGAGCTATGTCGTATGTTTTTCTGCAGGGTTTTAGGCCATCGAAAGAATTTTTTCCGGTTTCTAAGCATCACTCTAAACGTTCGATATGTTTATCTTTATATACAGAAAAAGTGCATCTTAGCACAAAAACAAAGAATATCAGGTTCATAAAATAATACAAACACAAACAACCATCAGAGGTATAATTGTCCAAGCCAATGACTCGGATTGTTCAGACATCATATTTTCCTTGAAGTTTACTCATACTGATTTTACCAGATTAACACTTATTGTCAAGGAAATGTGAACGTAATTCACGATGCATCCGGTTGGATATCCGGTGCAGCCGTTCAGGCTATGAGGCGATTTCTATATCTTTCCGCGACTTAATTTAGTACAAAGCTAACGTCGAGATTTGCGTTTCGGCAATTTTACCGGAGCGCCGCATCGACGGACTTCGCGTTGCTCTCCGTAAGTGCCTAAGGCATCCCTCACGGGAGAGTCCCAAGGACAGAATGACAGGGGGGATATAGTCTGGTATTGCAGGTTTATACCTTTGACTTCAGGTGTAAATCAATATGAGTATGATTATTATTGTTCCTATCGTCAGGATAGAAAATCCGATAATTAATTCCGACCGATTCATGATCGGCCCCCTCCCATATATAAATTATAAGAATTGAAATTGGAGATTCAAAGTCGTCGGGGAGAAAAAAGGACTCAGGGCGTCAGTTTCAATTGTTGGATTTTGGTGAGGCAATCGGTGAATTGTTCACGGGATTTTTCGATGTAGGTATTGACCTCGTCTATATATCCGTCGGCGGAGGCGGACCAGACGCGATTGAGGTATCTTTCGCCTGCGGCGAAGCTGCTCATCACGTCACCATACGCGACGAGGCCATAGACATGCCCGATGCTTTCTCTGGCTTGTACGAATATATCAAGGTCTGCGAGGAAAAGCTCATCTATACGAAAACGCACATCGTGGGTATTGATGGAGTGTTTTTGCGAATCGAGGGTGCTGATGTTACGGACTACGTTGCCGAGCGAGGTCTCCACGGAACGAATATTTTCGCTTAATTTTTCCTCGGATTTGTGCATCTTGTGGCGGCCGCTTCTTGCAACAAAAACGCCCGCGACGCCGACGGCAAGTGCACCGGCGAAGTATCCCCACAGGACCTGGCTCTCGTCCACTATTGCGGCCAGAGTGCCGGCCAGAAAACCGATTGTTATCAAAAGCAAACCGATTTGTTTCATAGCATTTATGCCATCATACCTGCAACGATTTTATAAACAGCGAAACCGACTCCCACAAGGGCCTCACCAACGATAAGCCCCGCGGCCACGGGTATTCCGACCTCTTCGCTGAATCTTGCACCTTTTCTCCAGTCCACCAGCAGGCGCAGTACAGTCCCGATACTATAGGTCAGCACCACGTCGAAAGGCAGATAGAATCCCAGGCCGACGAGTATTCCAAGCCCTCCGATGCCGCTCGCACTCAGCAGGGCGCCCAGGCCCGCCCCGGCAATATATTTGTTCACGGGCACATCGCCGCCGAGGATGCCTTCGATCATACTTGCCAGCGCTCTTCCCTGCGGCGCCGGCAGGCGGTCGCTGCCCAATACGTATGCTTTGTCCAGGACAAAGATGAGCGCCATCACGACGATTGGACCCAGCCACGTGGCGCTGAACTGGCCTATCTGCTGCTGCCGGGGAGAGGCGCCTACGAGATAGCCGGTTTTCAAATCCAGCATCAGGTCGGTAGCCTGTGACATTGCGACACATGCTGCGGCCCCGACCATGACCGAAGATACGATTGCACCGGATTTGCTCAGGCCGCTGCTTATTACGATAAGGATTGTCACCGCGATGAGCGTCATGCCGCTGAGCGGCGACCAGTTCGTTCGCCCGATACATTCGGACAGTATCACACCGGCGACCCATATCCAGATCGTGCCCAAAATCGCCATCGCAGCGCCACGCAATATGCCCATTTTTTCAACCGATAGCATGGCGACCACAAAAAGCAGGATTGTCGCGCCGACAATTCCGATATACAAAAGCTTAATCGGCATTTCATCTTTCGACAGTGCGGCCCCGGTCTTGGCCGCAGACTGCATGCTCTTGACGGCGCTTATAATCAGCGGCAATGCCAGTATAATACCCATCAAAGCTCCGCCGATTAACATGCCGATGCCGATAGGGCGGAATAAATGCAATCTCAGGTATTCGGGAGATGTCACTTCAGCGGCCGCAAGTACATCAGGAGAAGGCAGGAGATTTTTTGCGGCCAGAATCGGGGCAAGAATCCAGTAGCAGACGAAGCCTCCGATGATAAATGAAAAACCTCCCTTGCCGGAGATGAAGCCCACGCCGATGGTCATAAGTGATACGTACCAGATGCCGTTCATGTATTCGGGCAGGCCGATTAACCGGCCGAGATTCCAGTACTCGAAGCCGGTAAACTGGCTGGTAAGATGAACGGTTCCGCTTATGGCGATTCCGGCAACCAGCAGCATTGCCTTGTGGACGCCGGCGCCGGGTGACTTGAGGATTGTGGCTACGGCGACGCCGCCGGGATACGTCAGACGCTCGAAGTCTATCATCTGCTTGCGAAGCGGGATTATAAATGCGATACCGAGTATGCCGCCGGCGATGCATGACAAAACCATCAGCACACTGCTGAAGGCGGTTTCCTTGAGTATGAACAATGCCGGGACGGTGAACATCAGACCGGCCGATGCGCCGTTGACTGCGCTTGCGATGGTCTGATTGATATTGTTTTCCACGATGCTGCTTCGGCCCATGATACCGCGGAGTATACCGAAGCCTAAAATAGCCGCAACTTCCGAACCTTCGATGGAAAATCCCAGGATCAAACTGGCATAGCCGATACTGATAGCGATGAGGATGCCAAGTCCGTAGCCGACCAAGATTGCGGTTGGTGTAAGTTCGGGATAAGGCCCCGTGCGAATGATTCGAGTGGCATCGTCCTTTTTTGCCACTATGTGCACTCCTTTTGGTATTGAAAACTATTCTACGAAAACTCAGTCGTAAGTGATTGTCGATGTTACCTTGTAATCGGTCAGTTTTTTTCTTCCATGCAGACCGGCAAGCTCCAGTAGAAACACAACGCCCACAACCTGCCCGCCGATTTTTTCGATGAGTTTGCAGGCCGCAGCCATTGTCCCGCCGGTTGCAAGCAGGTCGTCTACCATGAGAACCCTGGCTCCTTTTTTTACAGCGTCACAGTGTACTTCGAGCGTATCGGTGCCATATTCCAAATCATAAGTGATGCTTTCGGTTTTAGATGGCAGCTTGCCTTTTTTCCTGATGGGGACAAAACCGGCCCCGAGCCTTTCGGCAGCCGCGGAACCGAATATGAATCCCCTGGCCTCGACTGCGGCCACGTAGTTAATGTCCGCTTTGAGAAAATCTGCGCATAGGGCGTCTACCGCTGCCGTGAATGCCTTCGGGTCGGCTAATAACGGTGTGATGTCGCGAAAAAGGATGCCCTTCTTGGGCCAGTCGGGTATGCTGCGTATGTAACTTTTTATGTCGATTTGGCTTCCTATCATATGCTTGCCTTCCATTGTAAATGATGACGCAAAAATGTCGAATAATGAACAAGGAATATTGAATTTCGAAGTTTATAATTCGTTATTCGAAATTCATTATTATTATGAATGTGTTTGTATTAAAGTGCAAGTATTATTATGAATTGTTGTATTTATTCTTCATTCATAAAACCATAGAGCTTGGTAAGTGAATCGCGTCGGATCTGGCGGATTCTCTCGCGAGTAAGGCCCAGCTTATCGGCGATATCTTTTAGTGACATGGGTTTTTTGCCGTTGAGACCGTAATGCAGTCTGAGTATGTCCGCCTCCCTCGGGTCTATGTCGTTCAGTAATTTTACGGCCTTTAGTTTTTCTTCGACCGCGGCCAAAACATCTTCCGGCCTGCAGGCGTTCGGGTCCTCGAGTATCGCTTCGAGCATCTGGTCTTCTTCCGGCACGTCGGTGGAGTACGGCTCGGTAATGGAGCCGAGCGTCTCGACGATACGGTATATGGCTTTTGCCTTCCGCAGCGGCAGCTTCATGATTTTTGCCATCTCATCGACGGTCATCTTTCTGCCGAGTGTGCTTTCCAGCTCCGACGTGGTGTGCCGCCACTGGTTTATCAGTGCGACCATATAAGTCGGAACATGAATCGGCTGGATGTTCTCCAGCAGTGAGCGCTTGATGGACTGCTTTATCCACCAGGCCGCATAAGTGCTGAAACGAACGCCGCGGTCGGGATCGAAATAATCGACGGCCCTTATCAGACCGAGATTGCCTTCTTCAATCAAATCGCCGAGGCCCATACCCCGCCCAATGTACTTCTTTGCAATATTAACGACGAGCCTGAGGTTGCTTCGGACCAGTTGTTCCCTGGCAGACGGATCGTTTTGCTCCAGGACCAGCTTGCCTAACGAACGTTCCTCCTGGAGTGTCAGCAGTGATACTTCGTCGATTTCTTTTAGATATTCTTTTAGGGTGATGTCGAAAACTATAGTTGACTCCCGCCCGGCCGAACACTTTTCAGCTCCGGCCATAAGGGCAAATTGAATTTTGGTCTTTCCTCCTGTTATGGGACCATGCTTCCCTGCCTCAGATTCAGCCCGTCAGTTAGCCGGCCCCCCAGGGGCAGGCGAAAACCTTACCGGTTGAAGTTATTCGAGATATCGGTCAAATTTGCACCTGAGTTAACCTTAGTTAAGGGATTTCTGTGGTTTCCTGAAACGATTCGGCGTGGAAAAAAGAAAGCCCCGTTCGGAGTGTGAAACGGGGCTTAAATGTAAATACAAAATGCTGTTATGTTCTTTTTTAGTCGGTCAGGTCTTTCAATAGAACGAAGAAGCTGTGACCTTCCCGGTTTACCAGCAGGAAAGCACGGCCCTGCTTTTTTGCATTTTCTATTGCTGTATTAAATTCTCTTACGTTTCTGATCGGTTGTCTATTGACTTCTCTGATTAGTGTTCCCGGTGCTAAGCCCATGGTGGCGGCTTCCGAGCCGGATTCCACATCTGTAACAATTACGCCGGTCATGTTTTCATAACCGTATCTCTGGGCTAATTCATCGGTCAAAGATCCCACGGTGAAGCCTAATTTTTCGACGGTTTCCGTTGACAAATTACCATTTGACTGAATTGTTTCGGAACGCTTGCCGAGTATGACGTCTACGTTCTTTTTTTTGCCGTCCCGCCATATTGTCAAATCGACCTTGGTTCCCGGCTTGAGCATTGAAATACGATTCTGCAAATCGACCATTGACTCGACCGGCTTTCCGTTTACCTCAAGGATTACGTCGTTGTGTTTGATCCCGGCCTTTTCCGCCGCGGAGTCCGGCGTCACCTCAGGGACAACGACACCTTTAGTGTTTTCGTCCAGACCGAAGACAGGGGCGTTGTCGGGTGTGATATCAACTATGCTGACTCCAAGCATACCTCGCTCGACCGTTCCGCTTTCGACTATCTGCTCGTAAGCGTATTTTGCCATATTAATCGGTATTGCAAAGCCGATCCCGATGTTGCCTGTCGAGCCTGCTATGGCCGTGTTGATTCCGACTACTTTACCATCGAGATTAATCAACGGCCCGCCGGAATTGCCGAAATTAATTGCGGCGTCGGTCTGGATGAAGTTTTCCAGGGCCGCAAGGCCGAAGCCGCTTCGCCCCTTGGCGCTTACGATACCCGCTGTAACGGTGTGACTTAAGCCGAGCGGATTTCCTATTGCAAGCACCCATTCACCGACTTCGAGATTATCGGAGTTGTCAAGTTCGAGATGGCTTAGGTTGCCTGCGTCTATTTTAATCACGGCTACATCGGAATCCGGGTCGGTGCCGATAATTTTTGCCGTGTATTTCTGGCCGCTGGTAAGCTCAACCTCGAGCTTTTCAGCCTCGTCGACTACGTGGTTGTTTGTAAGGATATAACCGTCCGATGAGATAATAAATCCGGAACCCTGTGCTATTCTCGGCTCGCTGTATCTGCGCTGCTGCGGGCTTTGTTGACGGGGCGAACGCCTGCGGAAGAAGTAATTGAAGAAATCGTCATTGAAAGGATCGCCGAACGGCCAGTCGGGACTTGTGGAATATTCCCTCGTAACGGTTTTTGATGCCTGGATACTGACAACCGCCGGGGAGGCCTTTTCTGCGATTGAGGCGAAGGCTTTGCCCATTTGTCGCAGGGTGGCGATACTATCCTGGCTCTGGGCGAATGCCGATAAGGGGCCGACAATTATAAATAAAAGAAAAGATGCTGAAATAAGCACAAAATGTCGGTTTTTCCTGTTCTTTCTTAAATTTGCTTTCTGCATTTTAACCTCCGGTTTTCAAAGTAAATAAAACTGCCACAAAGACCTATAATCCGAATAGGATAGGTACGAATCAACGGTTTACAATACGATTCTATTTATCGAAAGTTCACCTGTCAAAGTTTTTGCCCGCGATTTTCGATTAGATATTGTCGTAATAAACGGCTTTTTTGGAATTTCGGCACTTTATGTGAATTCGATATATCGATGTATTTTGGTTGTTTTATGAAACATTTAACTATATAAAAAAGTATATAGAATGGATGAAAATAGCCGTAATAGATGTAGGTACGCGTCGTTCTTATGGTAGTATATTGATTATTAGTTACAGGTCGGGTATAATAATAAGCGTCTTAATATATAGATTTCCGTCATAATAACGTGGAGGTTCATAATAATGAAATTACTTTGGATTTTCAGGGCTATCTTTCTGATTATTGTCGTAGCGGTTCTTTTCGTGAGCATCAGTTCAGATATAATGGAGAAGAATAAGGCGGGCGATGAATCAAGCGACGCCTATACCCGCAATGTGAGTGCCATTATCTGGAGCACCGTAGGGATGACCGTGTTTGTTTTTCTGCTGGATGTTCTTACACCCAAAAAGAAGTTCAGTGCCCTGGCAGGCGTATTCTTCGGTTTGCTGGTTGGGATATTTATTAGCTGGGCGTTGTCTCATGTAGTGGATATGTTGTTGGAGACATTCAGGATCGATATAACCCCGCCGGCCAGCATAGCAATTAAATGGATGATGGGCGTGTGTATTTGTTATCTTACAATCAGCATTGTTATGCGGACCAAGGACGATGTTCGTTTTGTGATTCCCTATGTCGAATTTGCCAAGCAGACCAAAGGCGCCAGGCCGCTGATCCTGGATACTTCGGCGATTATCGACGGGCGGATTCTGGATTTATGCCAGAGCAGGCTGTTCGATGCGCCTCTGGTTGTTCCCCGCTTTGTGCTGAACGAGCTGCAGCTTGTTGCGGATTCGGCGGACAAGCTCAAACGCAATCGCGGCAGACGCGGGCTTGACATACTCAATAAGATGCAGACGAATCCGATTATTGACGTGGAAATTGATGATACTGCCGTTGTTGAGGTGGAAGATGTCAAAGGTGTGGACCAGAAACTGATGATGTTTACCAAGGCGTGTAATGGACGGCTGGCAACGACAGATTACAATCTCAGCAAAGTCGCTCAGGTCAGGGAGGTTGACGTTGTCAATATCAACGACCTCGCCAATGCCCTGAAGGTGGTCGTGCTGCCGGGCGAGACAATGGAGGTAAAGATAATAAAACCGGGCGAAGAGGCCGATCAGGGTATCGGTTATATGGATGACGGGACAATGATCGTTGTTGAGGGGGCGCGTAATAAAATCGGACGGGAACTGGTTATCAGTGTTACAAGCTCACTTCAGACTTCGGCGGGCAAAATGATTTTCGGCAGGTTCGAAGGATTTCCACAAAGGATGAACAATGATAACCAGCGCAGGCCCAACAGAAGGCTGGTCAGAACAAACACGTCCGTCGGTGAGGCTGATAAAGAACAAAGCTGAGCCGGAAAATATTCTTTAATTTTCCGTGTCGGTTTATATAACTCGTTTGGACCTGATGAGGCATTTCAGGAATGTGGCTGCTGCGATCAGGCAGCCGGCCGCAAACAACGGCTTGTAGAAGTACGAGTCGAAATCATCCTGCCGGATGTGCAGGCCGGGGATACAAAAAGACACGACCACGATAATACCGGCCGAAAGGAAAGCGAGCCAGTCGAAAAATGTCGTTTTAACGGGCTTTCCACGAGAGTCACCATATAGAATCATCATTGCGAACACGAGCATCATAATCGATATAATGACCGGATAAAGAACCGGCGAGGCCCAGGACAGCGGGATTAAAAACAAAATGTCCCAGTCCATGATTGTCACGGGCCAGCCAATCAGGACTTTCAGCCAGATGTAATAGAAAATGTCCCAGACCGCGAAGATGGTCAGAAAATAAGCGAATCGCTGTCGAAGATTCTTCCCGAACAGCCACGAGCCGGTAAGAATCAGGACGATTGTTGCGGCCTCTCTGCCGATTTCCGTCAGCAAAAGGGGCCTTCGCTGTAATATTGTCCCGAAATCGGTGAGGGGAAAATTAAAGCCGTTCGGGTGGAAGATTTCTCTCAAATACACGACCACGGCCGCTTCGATATATCCGAACGCGATACTGAAAACGACAACAATGCAAAATCTTATCAATGTCGTTTTCAGCGGCCCCGGGGATTTATTGATTAAACGTTTGCCGGCGTCCATAGGTCATATCTTTTGTAATTCTTTTATGATTGCGGGAAGAATTTTGCTTTCCGGGACCACGGCGATTTTTTTGCCATTGCGATAGATGTATGCCTTGTTCTTTCCGGCGCAAAGTGCCAGGTCGGCACCGGCCGCTTCGCCCGGCCCGTTGACTATGCAGCCCATAACCGCGACACGAATCGGTTTGTCAATTTGCCGTAATGCCTTTTCGATGCGGCGGGCCAGTTTTACAACATCTATTTCGGCCCGTGCGCAGGTCGGGCAGACTATCAACTCCGGCCCTGAACGCTCGTAAAGCCCGAGCGAAATAAGTATCTGTTTTGCAATATCGATTTCCTTAACGGGATTGCCGGCAACGCTGACCCTTATGGTGTCACCGATGCCTTCGGTCAGAAGCGTGCCTATGGCAATGGCCGAAGGTATTCGTGCATCTTCGGGCAGGCCGGCGTGGGTCAGGCCGAGATGAATGGGATAATCGAAGGCACCTGCAATTGCGCGGTTGATTTCGATGGTCCTGAGGGTGTCACTGCTTTTTGCGCTGAGAACGATTTGGTCGAAGCCGCGCCCCTCGAAAAGCCGGATATATTTTTTCATCTCTTTGAGCATCAGGGCCGTGCGTTTTTGATATGGGACGAACTGTTTTTGATAATCTGCGATACTTGCTTCGTTGACGCCGATGCGAATGGCGGTTCGATGCATTTTGGCCGCATCGATTATGCGAAGGATGTCCTTGCGACTTTTAATATTACCGGGATTGAGCCGGATTTTGGCGGCGCCCGCCTCTATCGCTTCGACGGCCCGGTCCGGGCTGAAATGGATGTCGGCTATGATGGGGATATTAACTTTTTGTATGATTTTAGCCAGGGCTTCCGTATCGCCGCGCCGCGGAACCGCGATTCTTACTAACTCACAGCCGGCCCGGATGAGCTGGTTTATCTGCCTTACACAACGCCCGACATTGGTTGTCGGCACCTTTGTCATCGACTGAATAATGATGGGGGCGCCAGAGCCAAGCGTTATCGGGCCAACTTTAACGGTTTTTGTCTTTCTTCTTTTGATCATAACCGAAATTGTAGCTTGTTATGCCTCATCGGGCAAATTAAAATAGTTCAGCTCATAATGCCAACCGGAGAATCGTAATTTTGATTTCCTGTTGATATGTGGAACTTTGGAACGTGTGTCGTAGAAAAGGATTTTCATGAAACGTTGTCAGCATTGTGTACTCCCTGATAATTACCCCGGTATCGAATTCGATGGGAACGGCGTATGTTCGTATTGCGCGAATTACAGGAAACTCCAGCCGCCGCCGGCCAAAGAACAGGAACTTTTGAAGTTGGTCGAAAAGGCCCGGCGGAACAAGGGCCGGTATCAGGCGATAGTGCCGATTAGCGGCGGCAAGGACAGCGCTTATGCACTCTATATGGCACGCAGGGAATTCGGCCTGAGGGTCCTGGCGATAAATTTCGATAACGGTTTCCGCAGCGCCTCGGCCGAAGCCAACCTCAAGACACTGACCACCAAATTGGATGTGGATTATATCTCGATAAAGCCGAACTGGGAATTGATGCGAAATCTCTATTGTGCGTTTGTGAAAATCACCGGAGAATTCTGTACCGTCTGCAACGCAATGGGTTACCTGACCATACTGACCAGAATTATCGAGGAGCAAAAACGAGTCGGCTCCAAGCTGCTTATTTTCGGTGGATGGTCGGAAAATCTCGAAGCAATGACGGGGGTGTACTCTTTCGATTTTCGGTATTTTTACAATGTTATTAGCGAGGCCGGATTGTCCGGTATGCTGCGGCGTTCGCCGATGATTGACGAGCTTTGTCTCGATGTTCTTATTAATACCTCCGACCCGCGAATGACGGTCAGGGACAGGACCATACCGTTTGACTATGTCATGCTGCCGGATTATGTCACCTGGGACATCAACGAGATATCAACAGTCTTAAAGGACCGGGTAGGGTGGTCGCCCCCGGCGTCTGCGGAAAACGAGACGCATTTCGACTGTGACATGTATCCAGTGGCCAAATACTTCGAACGACACAAGTACGGATTCAGCCAGAGTACCATTACTTACAGCTCAATGGTGCGGGCCGGACTGCTCAGCCGCAGTGAAGCCTTTGAAAGGGTGCAAAACGAACCCAAAGCAGTTCCAGCCGAGTTCACGGAGTTCCTGAATGTCCTCGGGCTTTTGGAAAACGATGTGAACTGGAACGGCAGGTGGCACCCGCAGCGAATGAAGGAAGAAAAATCGTCCGAACGAGCGAAGGTCTTTCCGAAAAAACGTTTTATAATCAAAACACTTTTGAAAAGAAAGTTAATCGATATCAAGTTGTCCATCCAGAGAATCCTGAGGATGTTTAAATCATAAAAAACTTTATAAATATTTCTGGCATTTTTGGTCGGCAGGCGGTAGAAAATGCGGTTTTAACCGGTTTGGATTGATATGCGATTATGGGCTTAGCGCTGCTATATATAGCTATTGTTGTTTTTATCATTTACTGGGGTTGGGGAGTGATACTCTATATAATGCAGCCGAAATTCCTTTACAGCCCTTTGAAGGGAGTTGTCTATACTCCGGGTGATTTGGGTCTGGATTTCGAGGATGTGGTTTTTCAGACCGGTGACGGCCTTCAGTTAAGCGGCTGGTACATCCCGAGGGCCGGGTCGGAATTTACGATTCTCTATTGTCACGGCAACGGCGGCAATATGATGCACTGCCTGGACAGTATAAACATTTTTTACAATCTCGGACTGAGCTGCTTTATTTTTGACTATCGCGGCTACGGGCTAAGCGAGGGCAGGCCTACCGAACAAGGTACATATCTGGACGCCGAGGCCGCATACAAATTCCTGACGCAAACAAAGAAAATCCCGCCGGAGAATATTATTTTATTCGGCCGCTCACTGGGCGGAAGTATCGCCGCACATCTCGCGGCCAAGGTCGAGGCGGGGGGCCTTGTTGTCGAAAGCTCGTTCACATCATACACCGACATCGGCAAAAAATTCTATCCGTATATGCCCGTCAGGTGGTTCGCGAGGTTCAGCTACAGGACGATTGATTTTATCGGGGACGTCCGCTGCCCGGTGATGTTTGTTTACAGTAAAAACGACGAGGTGATACCGTTCGAATTCGGGCCGCAGCTTTACGAAGCCGCGAACGAGCCGAAGGAATTCGTCGAGATATTCGGCAGCCACAACGACGGCTTTCTAACCTCCGGCGAGGTTTATAAACAAGCCTGGACAAAATGGATCACATTCCTGCAGGAATCCAAACAACAAGCCGCCCACCAGGCCTCGTAGAGATAATGTCATTGCGACGCCTGTTTTGCAGGCCGCGGTCCTATAAGCAGAAGAGGTATGCTGATCCTGTGCTTGAGGGTCCGGGAGACACTTCCGAACAAGATGTCACCCACGAAAGAATGACCATGAGTTGCCATTGCCACGAGGTCATAATCCTTTCCCTCGATCTCCTTAAGCAGCTCATCATCCGGCTCGCCGCTTCTGATCACGATGTTTGCATCGATGCCCTTTGCCTTTAATATCTCACACTGTGATTTCAAGCACGCTTCGGCCTGTTTATGCAATACTCGTTCCTGGTCGAGCGTGTGGGAATGCACCACGTGTATCAGGTAGACCTGAGATTTGTTCTGAATCGCCAGGGCCGACACATGCTCGATGATGACATCATCTACTGCCGAGCAGTCCATGGCGACAAGGATCTTTTTGTATACTTGCATGTCAGCCTCCCCCTGCGATAGTCGAATAAAGCAGGTAGATATTAAGGATGATAACGATAGCGGATATGACCACGGCGGCGGCGAACTCCCGTCGGTTACTTCTGAAGTGGCCCATGAGTTTGCGGTCGCGGCAGAGAATCAGCAGCGGAACAAGTGTAAACGGGAGCTGGATGCTCAGCACGACCTGACTGAAGATCAAAATCTTAAAAGTGTCCATGGCCAGAAGGATAATCATGAACGACGGTATGGCCGTAACAAAAACGGAAATTCTGTAGAGCAGTGTCCGGGGGTCTTCCGGTCTTCCGAGGAACCCGGTAATCACATTGACCTCCGCCATGGACGATGTCACCGACGAGCCGACACCCGCGAAGACGAGGGCAACGGCGAACAGGAAGCCGG
>CAZKYP010000094.1:0-12929 GCA_964556885.1 uncultured Pirellulales bacterium
CCACAGGGGACTTACACCCCACAAGCATCACACCATGCCCGGCGCACTAAAAAAGAAAAGCCCGCTTGTACAACGGGCTTTTCTAACAAGTAACAGCCCTCCTTTAATATTCCTTGAAATCACGCAACCATACCGGCCACTGAGACTGCTGGAAGCCGCCGGCTCTGGTATAAGGACCTGCTATATTAAATTGACGATGCCATTTCAATGTCCAAAGCTCTTTTAAGCCGACGTGTCTTGTAGACCAATCCATAAAAAGCATATTTACTGCTCCATCATGCCGATTGAGGCAATAATGATTCATTTCCCCCGTATTGCCCTTGTCACCGGCTCCAAAAGCATCCATATTTTCCAGCGGCGCATCGGTATCGAGCGGCCAGCCGTCGTGCCATGTAGAATCACCGAATACCGGCACATTGTAAATGCCCTTCGATGTGTTGACATTTCCCCAGAACCACTCCTGCAAACGCGCACCACGATCGTTCCTCATTTTATTGGTCCAGGAATTGATTCCGTAGCTAAAGACGTAACGATGACTTGTCTCTCCGAAACCGCCGGGAACGGCAACCACTCGAGCAGAAGCCTTATATGTCCCGAAGTCGGAAGAGTTAAGGACTTCTCTGGAGGCCATCGGGCAAAGCAGCATATCCCAGTTATCTTTGTAATACGGCCGCATCGCATTCATCCACAACGTTGTCTCGCCGACATCCCAGCCCGAATTGAAATTGCCGTCGTTATCGCTCGTGTAGAAATTAAAAATATTGCCCCATTCTTTCATCCTGGCCTGGCATACTATTGCTTTTGCCATGTTCTTAACGCGTCCCAGTGCCGGCATCAGTATTGCCATTAATAAAGCAATTATCGATATCACGACCAGTAGCTCAATTAAGGTGAATGCTCTTTTTCTACCCATAAATATAACTCCTCAATAAAAATACCAAATTTACGATAAAGAGCATAAACTTAATATAACACACTTTAAAAATTATACCGGAAACTACGTACAATTTCAATAAAATAGTGGAGTTTTTATGTTACCTCGCCGTTATTTTGTCTTTTGAACCATTCGGCTTAAAAGAGTGACTAATTCTTCTGCGTTAACTTTCTGTTGGCGACCGTCGATAAAAGTTATTTCATACCCACCTTCAGGCAGCTTTCGTTGAATTAGTATGGTATTGCTGTCTTTTTGGTCGGTTTCGTTAATTTTATCACCGTACCATACAACCTCTTCGCCCCGGTTCAGCAGGTACTCGTATTTCATCCTGCCGGCTGACGTATCGAATTCGGGCTGCCCCCTCCAGTACCTGAGCAACATAACACTATCCCGAATTATACCATTTTCCGTGGAATAGCGGCTTCCAAACACGTTAAGCAGTAATATCATGGCAATGATTATCGCCGCTGCCGCAGTCGACCTGCTCATCCTAAGATCAATTATGATGCTGATGGTATCCCAGCTTAATCTGTGCCGAAGGAGTCTTTGAGGGATCTGCTGTTTTATTTCATTGCATAGGCCCGGGCGGACCGGTTCGATCGTTCGCCGGCCTAATTCCTTCAATAATTCTTCGATTTTTTCTTTTCTCATTGCAGACATCCTTAACCTGTTTAGACGGCCTGCTTTCTTAAAACATTCAACGCCCTGTTGAGCCTGCTCTTAAAAGTTCCTTCTCTTACGCCGATTGCCTCAGCCGCCTCGGCGATTGTTAACTGCTGCATATAATGTAAAATAATCGTCTGCCTCAGTTTCAAAGGAAGCCGGGAGACGGCACTTTTCAAAAACTCCAGCTCTTCATAATCCCTGACTTTATCGGACACGATATTATTGATATCCGGCAAATCAGCTTCTCCGATACCGGTAACCTCTTTATGTTTACGCCAGTACAATTTCGAGATGTTACCTGCAATACGATACAACCAGCCATTCAAAGCTTTGCTGTCTCTCAACTGGCCTATATGCCGCCAGGCGCTGAGAAAACTGTCCTGCGTCAGGTCCTCGCTTGTCTGGCAATCATGCCCCAGTCTTCTCAAGTACAGGTAAATCCGTTCATAATACCTGTCCACAAGCTCTACCGCCGCCGTATGGTCACCCGCCTTCAGTCGAGCAGCAAGCGATAACTGCTTATGATGCGAATCAAAGCTCGGCCGCTCTATAGTAGGATGATTCGAATTATCCTTCTGTTCCGTCAATTTTGGTTTTTCCTGTTTTTTTGACCTAAACCGAACATCAATAGTCTACTGTAAATCTATTTTTCATGCAACGGCAAACCTTATTGGGGGGAATCGGCGGTTTTCACATAAAAAAAGTTGTTTGAGCATCATCGTGGTATAAATAATAACAAAATTTCAATCTTGCAGATTAGAATGGATAGTACTTCACTGGATTACATGTTTTACCACCGATAAAAGTTGTTTTTTTCAAAATTTCGATGATGGTATTTGAGAAAACGGTTGATGAGACAATCCAATTTTGAAATAATACACTTCCTTATGGAGTCACATGTAAAGAAAATAACACTTATATATGCGTTTATTATCTGTTTCGTGGGTTCTGCCAGGGCTGATTTGGCCGAGCGAATTGATGGTATTATCAATCCTTTTTTGCAAAAGAGGGTTGTTTTTTCCATCCATGTAATAAAAGCAGGCACCGGCAGCGAGGTATATGAGCATCGCTCACGAGAGCCGAGGACACCGGCCTCCAATATGAAGATTATCACTAGTGCGGCGGCCCTGAAATATCTGGGACCGGACTACGAATTCACTACCAAGGTCGGTCTTTGCAACGGTTCACTAATAATCATAGGCAGCGGCGATCCTCTGTTGGGCGATGCGGAAACCGACCAAAAATACGGGAGGGACAAAGGCTGGATACTTGAAAACATCGTACAGGCGTTGAAGCTGCAGGGTGTTGAGACAATTGAGGATATCGTCGTTGACAGCAGCGTATTCGATAACCAGCGGGTCCATCCGAGCTGGCCGGCAAAAGACCTGAATAAATCCTATGCCTGCGAGGTAAGCGGCCTGAACTATAACTGCAACTGCATAACAGTCAGCACCGAGAGAATTGAGGATAAAGTAGCCGTTTATATCGAGCCGCAGACCAATTTCATCGAGCTGGTAAATAAAATCGAACCGATAACACAGGGAGAAAGCGCCGTCGGAACGTATCGAAACAGCAAACCTAATAAAATAACGGCATACGGCAAATGCAAGAACAAGGTCGGGCCGTTCGAAGTTGCCATCGAAAGACCTGCGGCGTTTTTCGGCTTTTTACTGTATGAAAAGCTGACCAAAGCCGGAATCAGCACTAAAGGTAAGTTCGTGGAAGCAAAGCTGGAAGAATATGGCGAATTCAAGCCGCTAACCGAGTTCCGCACGCCGCTGCTGGATTGTGTGGCCAGATGCAATAAGGACAGTTTAGGGCTTGTAGCTGAGTCGCTTTTGAAAACCATCGCCGCAAACAGCAATCCTGATGGAAAAAACGGTAGCTGGGAAAAGGGGCGTGAGATGATTAACAATTTCCTGGTGGGGCTTGATATTGACGAAGACCAGTTCAATATCGATGACGGCAGCGGGCTAAGCAGAGAGAACAAACTGAGTGCTTATGTTATAACCACGGTATTATCAAATATTTATAAAAGCAATTATTGGCCGCCTTACAGGGATTCACTCGCGGTAGGGGGCGAGGACGGCACAATTAATAAGTATTTCAAGGAAGACAAATACAGGGGTAAAATTATCGGAAAGACCGGTTATATCAGCGGCGTCAGGTCATTCTCCGGCGTCTGCATAACCGAAAAGGGCGATTACATCTTCTCAATTATTGCCAATAACGCCGGATATATCAGCCGCTATAAGATTAACGAAATCGCTGAATCAATTATTGACGAGTATTCCGATAGTACAAAGTAGGGCCGTTGGGATAGTCTTTTCTCAACCAGTCAGGCTCTGCGACTCTAATCAGGGGCTTTTCAAGCGGCTCCATCTCCATGCCCGCTATAATTGCCCCCGGTGGTTGCCGTGCAGCGAGCAGCAATCCAAGCGATTCCATGCCGACCGTGTGTGTAATCCGCACTTCTTCAGAAGTTAGAGAATCGGCTATCCTGTAAATTATTGCACCGCAGGAAAGCTCGGTATATATATCACAGCCTCCTTCGAGGGCGAACAAAGGGGCCAAAGTCAATGTCAATCTCGGTCCATCCATTACATCGACCATATCTTCCGAAACTTCATGCAGCTTATTCGGCGTCCATATTTCCGGCGCAGCAACCAACGGCACTCTGTACAATACGACCGGATACGAAAGGACAGCTATAAAAACACAAACAACCAGTAAAACGCTCGCAATCTTAAAGTGAATATTCACATTCTCCCTGTTAGTAAGCCTTCGCAGAAGCGAAAGCCCAAATGCCAGGCCGATAATCAGAAAGGGAACCGGCATTGCGAGATACTGCATCCACATCGTCGGCGGAATCAGGGCGATTATAAAAAAAACAATCGGCAGCATAATTATAAGCTGAAGTTTCCGGGCATCCGGTTTTTCCAGTTTACGACGCAAGTATATAACAGTCACTATAAGGTAAATCGCCAATACAAAAAGAACAAGATAGCCCGGCGTTGTGAGGCTTGCCGTTGTCAATTTCAGCTTGTCATAAACCATACCTATCTCGCGCAGCCACTTACCGTACAGCGCCGGTATTTTAATAAGATTCAGATAAAACGCCCGCGGGGCCAGTGCTATTACCCAAACGGGCCAGATCAATATGACGGCAGCCGCAGCTAAAAACGGCAGGGCGGTCCTGAACCTCCGTTTTATCGATGCAGCCGGTTGATTCAATAGTATCACGAAAAACAGCAACTCTACAAGGGCCGTTGTTATACGCATACACGTAGCAAATGTAAGCAGTGCGCCGATAGCGGCGATGCGCCAATGTCTTGATTTATGCTGAAAATCAATAGATATAAACAACCACAGGCTCAGCATAACACAAAGAATTACCACATCATGGTTCCATGCATAGCCGTTGGCGTAATCGACAAGCGGATTGAACAGATACAAAACGGCCCCCGCCAGCCCTGTCAACGTTCCAGCTATTACATGCGGCTTGAACATGAGCCGGAAAATACCGACGATGCAGATTAAAATAAGTACATCACATACACACGAAGAAAGTCTGCCGACAAGCAAATAACGATTCGTGTTTAGAGCCTTAAACAGGACGGCGTAAAGCAGGGGGTGATACGGTAACTGGGCCGCATAAGAAAAGTCCCTGTAAATCATTTTGCCCTGGGCCATCATAACACCCGCCGTGCAGTACATGTATTCATCGCGACCGATCTGTTTAATCATGCTGTTGGTAAAGATTGCCAGTGAGAGGGCTGCAACAACGATGATGGCAATAACAAACACTGCCCCGGTTGATTTGTTGTTATTTAATTCGGTTTTATCTTTCCGTCTCATATTACCATTCCGTTAGCTCACCCAACAGTTCCTCGACAAGGTCTTTCATTGTCACTATCCCGATAGGACGCTCCTTTATGTGCAGGCCGCCCTTAATAACCAAAAGAATCTTTTGTCTTTCCTCCTGCATAATATTCATTGCATCGGCAACGTTGGTATCCGCGTCAAGTCTCCGAATCGGCTTGACAAACATTTGAAGATCGGTGAATTGTTCGTCTGAGCACAGGGCCTCGTAGATATTTACATAGCCGACGATATTCCCGGGTTGCCCTTTTACGACCGGCAGTCGGGAAAAGGGGCATTGTTTTAATTTATCCAACAGAGCTGAATTGTCGGAATCGAAGTCGACGGTCTGCACTATGTTCATCGGTGTCATCACCGTTCTGATGGGAATATGTGATATACTTACAAGGCGGTTTACGATATCACTCTGTACGGGGCTGAGAATGCCTTCCTCGCGAGTATCATGCAGAATGGACTGGACTTTATGCCTTTGAACGGACGTCATTACGGTCTTCGAAGAAGCGGCAAGGCCCGCCAGCCCGGCAAAGAAGGAAGATATCAATTTCAGCAGGGGCACTATGCCGGATAAGCTCAATACCTTATGGAGTGCGTATAATACCGGCGAGATGTACGGCATAAGCATATCCGCGCGGTAGAAAAAAATGTTCTTCGGAACCAGCTCGGAAAAAACGAACAGCACCGGTGCCGTAGCAAGGACCGTAAATAATTCGGCGGTATGCTCGACGCCGACCTTATTCAGGAATATGCCGGTGACAACATTTGTGGCAAGATAATGTGTAAGATTCGTCCCTATAAGCAGGGAAAGGAGCAGCCCGGAGCTGTCGCGTAAACATTTACCGAGCGTGACAAATGGGATTTGTTTTTTTTCTATGCCGAATCGAAGGCGAAGCCGGCTAAGCTTGTACATGCCGGTTTCGCTTCCGGCGAACAGACCGGCCAGAAAAACAAAAAGCACTAACTCAGGTATTAAAATAATACTACTTATCATCAGACTGGAAAGGTTCGAAAGTTAATATAAGCGTCTCAATTCGATTCTTCTGCACCTTGTCGACGGTAAATTTCAGATTCTTCAAATGTGCCACGTCACCGGCTTTTGGAATTTTGCCCAGGAGGGCGGTCACAAGCCCGCCGATAGTAACCGGACGCGTCTGGGCCAAATCTATACCGAACACCTCGGCCCAGTCATGAATGGCCAGGTTGCCCGCCAGTTGATATTCGAAAGGACCTTTTTGTTCGATAGGTTTGACCTGGTCCGTGGTTTCTATCTGGCCCAGCAATTCTTCGGCGATGTCTTCGAGGTAGACGCAGCCTGCTATGCCGCCGTATTCGTCCACAACAATCGCCATATCGGTCCGGCTGCGTCGGAAAAATTCAAGGAGTGATTCAACCGTCTTCTGCTCGGGAACAAAGTTGACCTTCTGGACCATTTTGTCCAATGTCACGTCTTCTTGAAGAAGAATCTTCCGAAGATAAACAACGCCGATTATATCGTCTATTGTGCGGACATAGATGGGAATCTTTGTCATCCGATTTTTTTCCATCTTCCGTCTTGCCGTTTCGAGTGTATCCGTAACGTCACAGGCAACCATATCCACCCTCGGACGCATGACATGGCGAACCTTGAGAAGTCCGAGCTCGATGACTTCCGTTAACAGCTTGTTTTCATCCGGCGTAATCAAACCCTGTCTTTGTATCGTTTTAATCAAAGACCTGAATTCGCCGGCGGTAATCGGCTTGGGCTGCATTGCAGGCCCTAAGAACAGTCTCAGTACCGGTTGCAGTATAAGGATCTTAAATATGAATTCCAAAGGAGTGAATATCTTGAGCATCACGTACGCAGGCAGGGCTGAGACAATGCTCAGCAGTCTCGCGTTGGCATAAGCAATGGATTTCGGCAGTATTTCTCCGAAGAGCACTAACGCGGTGAAACTTACAAGTGCGATCGCCGCCGCGGTCAAGCTGCTCTTGCCTTTATGCTGAATCGTTAAAACACTGGAGACGGCATAGAACAGGACATTGACTGTCATATTCCCGAAAAGAAGGCAGTTTAGCAGTTGGCCGGGTGTGCTCAGGAGCCTTGCGGCAAGTATTTGCAGGCCGTGACCGGATTCGTGCAACTGTTTTATCTGCCTGCGCGTGAGACTGAAAAAAGCTGTCTCGGCCCCCGAGAAAAACGCCGAGCCGCACAGCAGCAGGAGCATAAAAGCAATTGAGTAAAGGTGAGCAGCCATCAATCGACGCCTGACTGTAGTTTGGGCAGTCTTATCCTGAATTTGCTGCCTTGAGCGGGTTTGGATTCGACCGAAATAAGCCCCTTGTGCTCGTCCAGTATCTTTTTACAAAAGGCCAGGCCGAGCCCGGTGCCGGAGTATTTGGACGCATTGTCCTTGTCGTTTTTTGTTGTGTAAAACGTTTCGAAGATACTTTTTAAATCGTCCGGCTTGATTCCGTCACCGGTATCGGTAACTTCTATCTCGACAGTATCGTTTGTTTCGGCGGCTCTGATTGTCAGGACGCCGCCGCGGGAGAGCATTGCATCACGGGCATTGAGAATCAGGTTCATCAGAACCTGCTGGAATTGTACGGGTACGACCCAAACAGTTAATTGCTCCGGGACCTGAATATTAACGGTTATCCCGTCCTTGGCAAAATCCCTGCAAAGACAGGTAAATATTTCCTCGATAAGCACAAGAAGATTAATTTTGCTTTTCGGCTGTTTCTGGCCATTGGCAAGGGAGAGCATACTCTCCATAATCCGGGACGAACGTTCACAGTTTTTGATTATTATTTGAAATGCTTTTGTAGTTAGGGCTTTATCATCAGGATGTTCCAGAGCGAGAGTGGCGTAGTTTTTCAGCGGGGTAAGCAGGTTGTTAATTTCATGTGCTATCATGTGGCTGACGGTGCCGATATTGGCAAGATGCTGAATCCCGGAAAGCTGGGACTTCAGGTCTTTATTCTGTTTCTGATGGAATTCCAGATTTTTATGCAACGAAAGGCGTTTTTCAGTAATACTTGCCAAAAGTCTTCTCCTGCTATAGAATCTATGTTCGATAAAATGTAACAGCCTGTTACAAGCTAAACGTTTACATGTATTTATATCGACTTTTAGTGTATATTTTCTTGAGCTTCTATAAGTCTACGTTTTGAACCAAAAATGAATGAGCAAAGTATATTAGAGGAGCTTTTGGCATTGTTAGAGGCCAATGGCGTAGCGGTGCGAAATGAGCCGCTCGGCGGTAACGGCGGGGGGCTTTGCGTTATCAAGGGCCAGCGAATATTTTTTGTAGACACCCAGGCCGCTTCGGGCACAATGGCAGCGGTCTGTGCAGAGGCGCTGCCGAAAGTTATGGATATAGAACAGGTATATATAAAGCCGGAAGTCCGTCGGTTTATCGAGGATTTCGGCTGCCGGGAAAGGCAGTAAAAAATGGCAAAAAAAGTGGCTATTATGGTCGATGAGATGTACCATGTGCTTGAAGTCTGGTACCCTTATTACCGGTTTCTGGAAGCCGGTCTGGAGGTTAATTTTATTGCGGCCCAGGCGAATAAGGAATATCATTCCAAAGAAGGTTATCCGTGCCTCTCGCAGGTCGCGGCGGCAAAAGCCGATGCCGCCGACTATGATTGCATGGTTGTGCCGGGCGGATTCGCACCGGATTTTATGCGAAGAAGCAACGATGTAATTAAGTTTGCGAATAAAATGGTTGACGCCGATAAAGTCATAGCTGCTATATGTCACGGCGGGTGGCTTTTGTGCAGTACAAAGGCATTCAAGAGTAAAAAGGCAACGTGTTTTATGGCAATAAAAGATGATGTAATAAACGCCGGTGCAGAGTATGTTGACGCTGAATGTGTCGTGGACGGTAATTTGATTACGTCTCGTAAGCCTGACGACTTGCCGGCATTCTGCACGGCGATTTTAAATGCCCTAAAAAAAATGATATAGATAGACAAAGCGGAGTTACTCTATGAGCAAGTTCGATTCGCGTAAAGAACAGGAAAAAACACCCACTGTGCTGATTGTCGACGATAACCTGCAAAATCTCGAGCTTCTGCAGGCATACCTCGAGGATTTGGATTGCCTGACCGTCCCGGCACACGATGGTTTAGAGGCGTTGTCCATAATTTCCGAGATGCCGCCCGATTTAATCCTGCTTGATGTGATGATGCCGAAGATGAGCGGCTTCGAAGTCTGCAAGAGGATAAAAAACGACCCAAAGACCAGCGACATCCCCGTTATAATGGTCACGGCGCTCAACGAATTCGGTGATATCGAGAGGGGCATCAAATCCGGCACGGACGACTTTCTGAGCAAACCGGTCAACAAATTGGAACTCCTGACGCGGGTCAAAACCATGCTTAAACTCAAACATTTATCCGATAAGCTCGAGCGAACGCTGGCATATCTGAGCGAGATAGAACAACAGTCACAGATGGTAAAATCAGAACCCGATAATCGGCCTTCAAAATCGTAACAATCGGCACATCAGGCACAATCCCCCCATTAAATCCTCAAAAATGCGGTTTTTGCCGCAAATTACCGACAGGTATGCTAATCCGGGTTTGCTTATTTGTCGATAAATAGGTTGTATTCAGCAGCCCGTAAGGGTTGACCGAGGAGATACAAACCCCGAAGAAACTGAACTGGGATGAGAGTGGTGTATGAGTCGATTACTTGAAATTCTCGGCAGGGCGATAACGGTCGATACTGCCGAATTGATACAACACTGGTTAGAGGCGGTCCACCTGCCATGCGACGAAAACAAGTCGGAGCAATATTCCCACCTCAATCAAGGCATCGAGCTAATCGGCCGGATGAAGCACAATAAAGCGGCCGAACAGCTCAGGATATACCTGTTTGAAAATCCGTCCTGTGTCTACGGCCGCCTGGCTGTCGCTGCAATTTATATACACAATAATCAGTTGCAGGATGCAATAAGGGAATTAAATTCCGTATATATGCGACAGCCGAATAATACGATGGCCCTTTATGCCCTTGGCTATTGTTATGAGCTTCTCGGCAAAGAGGCCCAGGCTGTGGAGTTTTACCAGGATTGTCTCAAGTTTAAAAGTTATCTTCAGCTTCCCGCCCAGCGACTGGCCGCCGTTTATTTCAAGAACAGGCAGCCGGAAAGAACGATCCAGCAATATGAGCTGCTCAGGAAGGAATACCCCGACAATATATCGACACTTGTCACCCTCGGTCATTTATATATCATCATTTCAAAATATGAGCAGGCCATCGAAGCATTCCAGACTGCAATCCTGATACACCCCGATAATTTTCATCCTGAAGATGAAGATACGAACCAGCTTATAGCCGAAGGCCAGTTTCATGAGGCCCTGGAGCAGATAGAAGACATTCTGGAGACTCAGCCGGATAGAGTCGACCTGCTTGTCAAAAGAGCGGATGTTCTCAGGATGGTTGGGGCCACGGCTGATGCAATTTCACAGTACGAAGAAGTCGTTCGTCTCAGTCCGGACTGTCTTGAAGCCAATATTAAATTAGGAACTCAATATTTACAAATCAACCATGAACAGCTCGCCGCTCAGCAATTCAATTTAGCTGTCGAAATAAACGACGATATTGTCGATGCTTATATTGGTCTTGCAATCGCCCAGAAATTAAGCGGTCAAACCTCGGATGCCCTTGGCACCTTGTCTCTGGCGGCGGCTATCCAGCCGAACAGCACCGTGTTATTCAGCCAAACGGCTTCTTTAAGATTCAAGGCTTTAAGGTGCAATCCTTCATTTGACGATCAGGATGATTCAAACGATATGTTTTCGGAGGTAATTGCGGCTCACTGCCAGGAAATTTCCAAACGAAGACAGAATCCTGATTTACATTACAGGCTCGGTGTCCTTATGATGAGCATCGGCCGGTTACAGGAGGCTGTGGAATCCTTTAAGATTGCCCTTGAGATAAATCCGGCATTTTCAAGGGCCAGAAGCAAAATGACTGTATGTTTGTATGATATGGGACAAAATTCTAAAGCACTGGATAATTTGTCCACATACAATTGCCTGAATAAAGATACACTTGAACTGCATTATAAAGTTGGCTTGCTATATTGTAACAAGATTAAGTTCGCATCTTCGCTTATGAACCTCGAAAGATATTTGGAGAAAAATTTCACCTGTCCCGAAGCTGTAGTCAATATTTCAGTTGTGCTTCAGAACTTAGGTCTTCTGGACAGGGTCAGTGTAATGTGGGACAATCTTTCCGAAACGGCAAACCAGTCAAGCAGTTATAATTAACAATTCCAAAACAACTCCAAATTTCATAAAGTTTAAAAACAAGCTAAAAAAGGGCGAATTCAGTTAAATTGTAATATTGGGAGTAAATAAAGCTGAATGAAACATAACATATATTATGAGACGTTGGATATTGTGTTTTTTTTCGACTATAATTGAAATGATGTAGTTTTAATGATTAATGCCCTATTTAGCTGCAACGTCTAAGATTCAGACATATCACGCATTGAAACCGGAGCACCGAAGATTTCCTTATAAACAATCGCTTTTCTTAATTCGTCCGGATCAATATCATCAAATGATATATAATCAGAAAGAAAAGGTGAATCCGATGTTTGTTTCGAAGATTCAACTACAGGCATCTTGATATCTATTTGAGGTAAAGAAAATGTTGATAAAGACTGCTCTTTAATAACATCTTTTGTTATTTGTTGCGGCTTTGGTTGTTCTTTTATTCTAATATCTTTTGGTTTCGGTTTATATGATGCAATTGCTTTTACTGGATGAATTTTCCTCTCGGCAGGAATATTTCGCTTTTGATTAAATTGAGGATTACCGGAAAGCTCCATGAATTGTTCCCAGAAGGCTTTTCCTATTGACGACGGCATTCTAACAGATTTTTGTTGCGGCTTATCCTTGTCCGGGTCATCGGATTTTTTGATCCTGCTTTTCATTACACCCCCGACAATCCAGAAAACAGCCATCACAACAACGAAAAGTATATTCAGAATGATTTCGTAATTATTATCGCGACCGGCCAATAATATTTGCTGCAAAAAATTACTCATAAGAATCTATTGTTATTCCTTCTTTTTCGGCTTTGCAATGGAATCACGCATCGAGGTATCTGCCACAATATTTTTCATCCTGTAATAGTCCATAATACCAAGATTTCCTTTTTTGAAGGCTTCAGCCATCGCCAGCGGTACTTTCGATTCATTTTCGACAACAAGGGCACGCATTTCCTGCTCGCGTGCGAATGCCATTGCGCGGCGTTTTTCCGCCTCGGCCTGTGCTCTTGCCAGATCAGCCTTGGCCTGTGCCCCCTGCAACTGGGCGCCGATATTTTCACCTACATCGACGTCGGCAATATCAATAGATAGAATCTCATAAGCCGTTCCGGCATCAAGACCTTTGGCAAGAACCGTTTTTGAAATATTGTCCGGGTTCTCTAAAACGCTTTTGTACG
>CAZKYP010000095.1:0-12847 GCA_964556885.1 uncultured Pirellulales bacterium
TTATGGCGGTCTGCTGGACCGACCTTCTGCAGGGTGCGCTGATGATATTCGCAATCGTCATTGTCCCATTATTTACGTACCATAGGGAAGGCGGAGCCGCAGCAATTACAACCGCTATGCAATCCAAAGGTATATCGACGAGTTTGCTCCCCCCCGGTGAAAATCTGCCGATTCGAATCAGCATGATTATCTCCAGTCTTGCCTGGGGACTCGGCTACTTCGGCCAGCCGCATATACTGGTAAGGTTCATGAGCATCAAGTCGTTCAGGAATCTCGGCAAATCGATGGCAATTGCAATTACATGGGTCTTCGTCTCTTTGTCGGGAGCGGTAATCGTGGGACTCATTGCTATCACGATGTACGATAATCTCAGCGGCGGACAGCAGGAGAAGGTCTTCATCTATATGATAAACGATTTATTCAATCCGTGGCTCGGAGGCGTGCTCCTTGCGGCGATATTCTCTGCCATTATGTCAACGATCGATTCGCAATTACTCGTCTCATCTTCAGCATTATCCGAGGACATTTTCAACAAGACCATCAAGCGAAAGGCATCCGACAAGCAGATCGTTTTTGTCGGCAGAGCATGCGTTATAATAATATCGATTATTGCTCTGGTCCTGGCTATGAATCGTGATAATACGATTCTGGATATCGTCTCTTACGCCTGGGGTGGATTCGGAGCGGCGTTCGGGCCGCTGATTCTCTTTGCCCTGTTCTCTAAAAACACGAGTTGGCAATCTGCTCTGGCCGGCATGGTCGCCGGAACCGTTGTGCTGGTTCTTTGGAAGCAAGCCGGCCTGAGCGATGCAATGTACGAAATCGTCCCCGGATTTATCGCAAACTGCCTTACTGTGTTCTTCCTAAACAAAATAATAGGACAAAAAAATCAGCTCATCCTAAATGAATATGAACACGTACTTACAATATTAAAAAGCAAATCCTAAACAGCAAAAAAATGTTTGAAATAGTGCAAAGCCTGATATATACTATTCAACTGTTTCGGGCTCGTAGCTCAGCGGTAGAGCAGTGGACTCATAATCCATTGGTCCAAGGTTCAAATCCTTGCGGGCCCATTTCTTTGAACGCTTCAAGTATTAACAAGACTTTTTCTATTACATCCCTAAATAAAAACAGGCGATTCATCCTGCACAGCCGCTCTTCTCTTTTTCCTGCGATTAATCGTTCTTTGTGCGCCTGGAACAGGCGGAATATAACTCGATGCGGCCTCAAGCGCCTTTACGGCATTTTCCGCGTATATATCCGCTTCCATTTCCTGCCAGAGCCCCTCTGCCCTGTTGAACAGTCCGCCTGAAACCATAATTCGCATCTCCGGCCAGGCGTTGACGGATTTTATTGTGTCTATAAGACGCCGAATATATGGCGCCTGTTTCGGAGCCGTACCGTAAATCAGCAAAATGTCCGGTCTATATTCATGTACAAATGAAAGGATGTCGTCATTTGTTAGCCCCCCGCCCAAAAATCTGACATCCCAACCGTCACTCTCAAACAAATCAATCATCATCTGTGCGCCAAGCTCCTGCAGCTCTTCCAATGCACAACAGACAGCGATTCTTTTATCTTTGCTTGGCCTTCGTGGAAGTTTATTTTGAAGCTGATCAACAATCGTTCTGTTTACTCGTGTTGCAAGGTGCTCCTGTACCTTTGTAATTTTACCATCTCGATATAAAGACTCAATCTCAACCATGACCGGCCATATTATTTCCAAATATACCGAATTGGCGGGTATGCCGCTTTGAAGGGATTCTTCTATGACTGCTCGACATCCCTTTCTGTCGCCTCTGAGTAATGGTTCCAAGTAACGTGCCAGTAATTCCTGTTTTACCATAATTAAAACTCCAATTGAAAACATTGCCTTTAGCTATCCATATTAACATTTATACTAATGCCGAACTGTTTCGATGATAATATGGGCTATATATTAGTTATAGATAATTGTATCGGAGATGAAGCAAAAAAATCTTTAGTTAAAATAGGAAATATGGAAAATACAGGGATATTTTTTAGTTTGTTCTATATCATCTTTATATGGTCTTATAAAATCCCAATATAAAGAGAAAATAGAACCTTATTTAGATGATAAACAAAGGTATATCCAAAATAAACTTTTGGCCTGTTATTGTCCGTCTTTTTGCAGCTTGTATTCGACACTGTCAACCAGCGCCTTCCAGCTTGCCTCGATTATATTCTCCGAGACGCCTACCGTGCCCCACATCGTATTCTTATCCCGAGATTCGATAATAACACGCACCCGGGCGGCCGTACCGGCTTTTGCATTGACAACACGAACCTTATAATCAATCAGGTGTATTTCCTTGATATTCGTGTAAAAATTCTCGAGCGATTTTCTCAAAGCGGCGTCAAGTGCATTGACAGGACCATCACCTTCACCGACAACATGCTCTGTCTGATCACCGACACGAAGCTTAACGGTCGCTTCGGTAACTATATCACCAGTTGCACGTTTTTCGACATTTACATGATATTTAATAAGCTCGAACGACGGTTTGTACGTACCCAGAACCTTCTTAACGAGCAGATCAAAGCTTGCATCGGCGGCTTCGAACTGATAACCTTCATTCTCAAGCTCCTGAACACGTGTCAGTATTTTCTTTGCCAGCTCTTTATCCTTTACTATCTTGGTTTTTTCCAGTTTTGCAAGCACGGTGGATTTTCCGCTCAGTTCGGAAATCAGAAACCGTCTTTCATTACCGACAAGCTCGGGCTGTATATGTTCGTATGTACGCTTATTCTTACGCAAAGCGTCCACATGCAGGCCGCCTTTATGAGCAAACGCACTTTCGCCGACATAAGGCATATTCATAATCGGCGACAAGTTACAAATCTCAAACATAAAACGTGAGACCTCGGTTAAGGTTTTGATTTTATCCGGATTAAGAATTTCAAAATTCGTCTTAAATGCAAGGTCGGGGATAACAGCACATAAATTTGCATTACCGCATCGCTCACCAATTCCATTGATGGTGCCCTGTACATGCCGGGCGCCCGCCCTGACAGCAGCCAGGCAATTGGCCGTAGCACAATCAGTATCATTATGAGTATGAATTCCAACAATTAGGGTATTAAACTGTTTGCAGACAACCTGTGTTATGTCATATATCTCGATCGGTAGCGAACCTCCGTTCGTATCGCAAAGCACAAGCACATCGGCCCCTGCCTGGGCGGCTGAGGTCAGGACTTTCAACGAATATTCAGGATTTTCCTTATAGCCGTCATAAAAGTGCTCGGCATCGAATATGACTTCCAAGCCGTGCTTTTTCAGGTACTCAACCGAATCGGAGCATAAAGCTAAATTCTCATCAAGCGAGCATCCTAAAACCTGCGTAACATGTAGATCCCATGTTTTACCAACTAAAGTGGCAGCCTGTGTCTTACAGGCAAGGATAGAATTCAACGAAACATCATCACTTACTCCAACGTCTGCCCTGCGGGTGCTGCCAAATGCTGAAATCTTCGAGTTTTTAAGATCAAGCCCGGCCGCTTCAAGAAAAAACTGCATTTCTTTGGCATTAGAGGCGGCATACCCACCTTCTATATAATCAAGGCCAAGCTCACTTAAGCATTTGGCTATTGCAAGCTTATCTTCCAGAGAAAAACTAATGCCCTCGGCCTGCATTCCATCGCGTAGTGTAGTATCGTATAGAGTTATTTTATTCATGAAATCTTCTTTCAAACTTCCTGTAATAATAAACGGAAATCCCCATGATCAAACACCAAATGAACTTCCATGCTCGATTTTATTCCCGAAACAAACAAATGTAAAGGATGAACTGCACACGGGTATTTACATGAAACGCATACCCAAAACAACCTTCATCAGGAAATTTCCCATTATAAACTTGCAATTCCTGTGATAATTGGTTATTTTCCGCAATTTATCAAATTGTTGATATAAGTTGAATTACATTCGGTAGAAAACAAAATGATTCTAACGCATATATTGCAGCCTGATTGTGTTAAAGTACCCTTACAAAACAAGAACAAAGAAAAGGCAATTACAGAACTGGTTGATTTACTCGACTCAAATAAACTGTTATCCGATAGAAATACAGCCTTAAAAGCGGTCATGGATCGCGAGCGGATGCGAAGCACCGGGACCGGTTTGGGAATAGCCATACCTCATGGTAAATGCAATTGCGTCAAAGAACTCGTTATGGCAATCGGAATTGCCCATAATCCGATTGAGTTCGACAGCATCGATGATAAGCCGGTTACAATCGTTATTCTGTTGATTTCACCGGCCGACCAGACAGGTCCCCATATTCAGGCTTTGGCCAGGATAAGCAAATTAATGCTGGATAATGAATTCAGGAAGGAGCTTGAAAAAGCACCTTCTGCAGATATTGTCTATGAGCTGCTCAGCAAAAAAGAAAGTGAGTAAGTTTTAGACTCACCCTATTGTGTTTCGAAACCAACTATTTGGCCGTCTCCCATAAAATTAGTCCCATTTCATACGGACTGACCATATATTCATGACTGGGCAAAACTCTGACGGACACACCATGCTGGCCGGTACTTCTACATGGCATCGAACCAATAAACCAATGTTCACCTTCCTGCTCCGAAGCCTTTTCATAATCCATTCTGACAGACGAACCGTCCTTTATATTTTCCCACGTATCCACAGGGCCGTAGTAAAGCTCAACTGCGATATTTTCCGGTTTTATTTCTTTACCGAGTTTCACCAAAGCTCTGACAGTAAGTTTTGAGCCGACTTTAAGCTGCGGCTGTTTCGGATTTAGCTGCTCTGCGCCATCACCGTTGCAGAGTTCCATCTTCACATCTTTAACCGCCAACTCCTGCCATGCCTTTTGCATACCCGATTTCCAGTTCGAAAAGGCCTTCGCTCTCGTGCATGCTTCTGCGGTCAGATAACGCCATCTGGCTGCAGCGGGATTATAAAACCTTCGGGTATAATCGGCGAGCATCCTATGTGTATTAAATACCGGTGCTATATGTTTTATCGAGTTCTTCACCCTGCGAATCCACGCCCGCGGCAGATTATCGACCGAACGGGTATAATACAATGGGATCACCTCGTTCTCCAGCATATCGTAGATAGACTGAGATTCCACAATATCCTGATAATCCGCGTCCTCGTATGTCTCGCCCGAACCAATCGCCCAGCCCCCGTCCGGTGTATAACCCTCACACCACCAGCCGTCCAGAGTGCTCATATTCAGGACGCCGTTAACCGCCGCCTTCATACCGCTCGTACCACTGGCTTCCATCGGCCTGCGCGGATTATTTAGCCAGACATCAACGCCACGAACCAAAATCCTTGCTATATCAATATCGTAATCCTCAAGGAATATAATTCTGCGCCTGACGTTGTGCTGATTGGCGAAATTGATTATTTGACGAATGATATCTTTACCTTCCGAATCTTTAGGATGTGCCTTGCCGGCAAAGATAATCTGTACCGGACGTTCATGGTCGCAGAGTATTTTCATTAATCTGCGAGGATCTCTCAACAGCAGATTACCTCTTTTATAGCTTGCAAATCTTCTGGCAAAACCTATCGTCAATGCTTCGGGATCGAGAACTTCTTCTGCGTGATTCAGCTCCGTATGATATGTTCCCCTTCGCTGCATTTGTGCCTTAAGACGATTTCTCGCGAACACAATCATCTGCTCTTTACACCGTTGATGTATCCGCCAAAACTCTTCATCCGGAATTAGCTCGACTGATTCCCATAGCCGCTTGTCCATACTTTCATCCGCCCAGTTCGGTCCCAGATACCTGCCGTACAGGGCATCCATCTCATCCGACAGCCAGTTCTTTAAGTGTGTGCCGTTCGTAATCGAAATGATAGGTACTTCCTCAAGAGGTATTCCCGGCCAGAGGCTTCCCCATAATCCCCGCGATATCTGGCCGTGCAGCTTGCTGACACCATTGATGTAACTACTAAGCCTCATCGCCAAAACGGGCATCTTGAACGGCTCACTGCTGTCGTCCGGGAGCATTCTGCCGAGAGACAGGAATTTTTGTCGATTTATGCCGAGTTTCGGGAAATAGCTTCCAAAATATTTGTCCATAAGCTCAACACGAAATTCGTCAAGCCCGGCCTTTACCGGCGTGTGCACGGTAAAAACATTTCCCGCCCTTGTGGCCTCAACCGCCTCGTCAAAAGTCATGCTCATGGAACTTCTCAATTCTCGAATACGTTCCAAAGCCATAAAAGCGGCATGCCCTTCGTTCATGTGACATACCGTCGGTGTAATGTCCATCGCCGATAAAGCCTTTAAGCCGCCGATTCCCAGCAAAATCTCCTGTCGGATTCTTAATTCACGATCTCCACCGTAGAGACTGCTGGTAATCATTCTGTCCATTGGCGAGTTGGCGGATACATTCGTATCGAGCAGATACAATTTCACTCTGCCTATCGAAACACACCATATCTGAGCTAATACACATCTTCCGGGATACTCAACACTGATAGTCAGAGGACGGCCGCTGTCCTTTCGGACCAGCTCAATCGGCATATTGTAGAAATCGTTTTCGACATATATTTCCTGCTGCCAGCCGTCGATATTCAAATACTGGCGAAAATAACCCTTCTGATATAAAAGACCTACTCCAACCAAAGGAACACCTATGTCGGAGGCACTTTTCAGATGATCACCGGCTAAAATTCCCAAACCACCTGCGTAAACAGGCAGACATTCATGAATACCGAACTCGGCGCTGAAATAAGCAATGAGAGGCTTTGATGATTTGGAACATACCTTTTCATACCATGTCGGCCTGTTAAGATGCAGTTTCAGCTTTTCGACTGCATTATGAAGCTGGCCCAAAAAACCCTCATTCTCCGCCAAACTGTTTAATTTTGCCTGGGAGACATTTCCAAGCATTTTAACCGGATTATGTCCACAAGCAGACCATAGATTACTGTCAATACGTTTGAATAATTCAACAAATTCAGGATTCCAGGACCAGAACATATTCTTCGCAATAGTCTCAAGGTCCCGCAAGGAATCCGGTAGTGCCGGTAAAACAGTGAAGCTGCGCACAGTTGGCATTTTATAGCCTCCATTAAATCAAACAACAAAACAACCTTAAAATGTCTCCAATACCATTTATATGACTCTAATCGACTATTTCAGGCCTTTTCTTTACCGCAAAAATCCTGATAAAGACATGTTTGTTATTTATCTAACGTCCTATATCCACCCCACAAAAGCAAAAAAAAAGGCCTGATGCGACAGGCCTTTTAACCTTTTGCGTGGCCCTCCACCGCAGATGCCGTAAAAAAAGCGTTTGAGAAGAACCCATTACTTCCAGGTGGGTAATCGTTGCTTGTGTCCGAAAGTCCTATCGAGTAGGCATTCCCGATCCATCAAGGCCTGATTTCCCTAAGTACGGGTATCGGTTCTTTCAAACATATGCTTTTTAATACGCACATCGCAGGGGTTAGCCCGCAAAATCTTTTATACCACAATCCTTCATTAAAGTCAATTAAATACAACCGAAATCAACTATAATCATCTTCATTCTATGTCGGCTCGGAAACCGTATTTTCTATAATTATATTGCGCGCAATTCAGCAGTCACCGATTCGGCAAGACTTTTTACAATCTCCGTCTGGAAATTATCAACTGTTTCATGGGTTAAAGTACCCTCTTCATCCCTGAAACATAATGAAAGGGTAACGCTTTTTTTACCCGAAGGTATGCTTTTACCACGATAAACTTCTACAAACCGCACATTCTGTAATTCAGCGGATGCGTTTTTTTCAATCGCCCTGGTAATATCCACCCAGCGAACATTTTCCTCCACAATAATGGATAAATCACGCTGTATCGCTGGGAATCTCGGTATAGGTTTGAGTTTTACAATGCCTTTCTGCAATCCAAGCAGTGCTTCGAAATCCAATTCCGCCACACAGGGCCACAGTTCTGTAAAATCAAATTTTTCTCGAACAGCCTTAGAGATAATTCCTGCCGTTCCAATCTTTTTGGAGTTTACTACGATTTCCGCACCGGTTTTCGCCCAAAACAACTCGGCAGGATTAAACTGAATCTGGGATTGATTATCGATACTTTTGATAAGAGCCTCAATAACACCACTCAGTTCCCTGAAGTCACTGTCACAAACCAGCGTAAGCTTCGCCCTTTCAATCGGCAAGCTACCTTCATTTGAAGGTATGAACGTATCTGCAATTTCAAATATCCTGCATGGCAGATTCTTTGCATTAAAATTTGTCTTCAAGACGCTCAGCAGAGAACCGATGAGGGTCTGTCGAAGCATATTGGCGGTTTTTCTCGAAGCATCTCTTACGGCCAAATATTTCTCACCGGACGCTTCTGAAAACAGCATGGCAGTTGATTGCTCGACAAAACTGATGTTAATTGTCTCATAGAAGCCGCAGCTATTTAGATACACTCCAATAGATTCGGTCAGTTTTTGGCGGGCGCCGACCGGAACTACTTCGATTTTAATCTTTCGCTCGGTTGGTATTTTATTGTAACCATGTACCCGTGCAACCTCTTCAATCAGGTCCACCTCTCGATATACATCGCTCCGCCATGAAGGCACTATACAGACCACCGAGTCGCCGTTTACCTGTGGTTCGAAACATAAAGACGATAGAATTTTCTCCACTGTTGCCGGTGGAATCCGGATCCCAAGTAATTTACTCAACCGGGAAATTCGAAGGAAAACTTCCTTTTTTTCTATTTTCTTTGGATAGACATCGACGAGGCCTTTGGCTGTCTTTCCGCCGGATACCTGCATTATCAGTTGCGAGGTTCGCTGCGAAGCCCAGTCGACCCTCTCGATATCAACTATTCGTTCGAACCGAAAAGATGCTTCGGACGGCAAAGCAAGCCTTCGTGAAGTCGTACGAACGCAAACCGGGTCGAAATAAGCATCCTCCAATAGAATCGTCGTTGTCGTATCGCCAACCTCCGTATCCAGCCCCCCCATCACTCCGGCTATAGCCACAGGTCCTTTGGTATCCGCAATAACCAGCATATCAGCGGCAAGCTCGCACTGTGTACCGTCGATGCTAATGAGCCGTTCGCCGGCCGCCGCTCTTCTGACAATTATCCTGCCACCCGATATCTTATTATAATCGAACGCATGTGGCGGTTGTCCAGTTTCCATCATCGCGTAGTTAGTCGCATCGACCACATTGTTGACACTCCTCATACCAACAGCTTCGAGACGCTTTTTCATCCAGTCCGGTGACGGCCCGACCTTGACCCCCTCAATAACCCGGGCTGTATACCTGCCGCATAATTCCGGCTCTTTTATTTGTACATCCACAAGCTCTTTTACATCCCTGTCGGACTCATCCAGCTCAACCACCGGCATTTTTAACTGGCAACCAGTTGCAGCGGCTAACTCCCGCGCTACCCCGATATAGCCAAGGCAATCTCCGCGATTGCTTGTCACCTCGAGGTCTATAACGAAATCGTTTTCCAACTGCTCTATCCCTTCACAGGGAAAACCTACATCGCTCAGTATTTCGGCTATTCGTTCGGCTTCAAGGTTTGTCTCTATATAATCGTTTAACCAGCTCAGTAAAATCTTCATCTCTGTATCACCATAAAAATATATAATCTTGACTTCGACAATAACTTACCGCCTTAAATCCCTGCTGTCAATGATTTTGAAATTCCATTCTTTTTTAATATCAGATATGGAAATTTCAGCTTTAATCGTTCTGAATCTCTTGTATAATAAACGGGCGATGGACGATATTGAAAGACTGAAACAGCTTATCACAAACGGTTACTGCTGTATTTCCATAGTCACATACGAAGAACAGTATGCACTGGAAATAGTAAAACAGGCCGCTTTAGGTATGAATCATGATTTGTGGATATGGTCCGTTGCCGGCGGCGTCAGGGACGGATTGCTGTCGGACAGCCTTTCAATAGCCAATACCGAATCACCTTCGGCCGGGCTTTGTAACCTGGCCGGGGCAAAGGGCGGCTCTATCTGCGTGACCCTCGACCTTGCCGAACACCTTAAGGGCGGCCTGACTCTAAGGACCTTCCGCGATATAATTGACCGCTTCGAGAAAAACGGCAGCACGCTGATTATGATTGACAGCGAGGACAAGCTGCCCAGGGTTGCAAAATTATACGCACAGCCGTTCGAGATTTCCTATCCGGACAAGGACGAATTACAGGAAATAATCGTCCGGACGCTGCGTCGTCTGCACAGTAAAAAACCCATCGAAATAGGTATCACCCAAAGAGGACTGGATACGATTATACGCAATCTTCGCGGCCTGACTCGACGGCAGGCCGAACGGGTAATAATCGACTCGGTATCCGACGACAGGCGATTTGATGATAATGACATAAACACCATTATTTCGAACAAGCGAAGAATGATACAGCGCGGCGGCCTGCTCGAATATATCCAGACACCACTTGACCTCAGTGAAATTGGAGGCATGAGGAATCTGAAAAGATGGCTATCCGAGAGGAAAGACGCTTTTACATCCAATGCCGAGGCATTCGGCATTCAGGCCCCAAAAGGCGTTCTTATGCTCGGCGTACAGGGCAGCGGCAAGAGCCTCTGCGCCAAGGCCATTGCAACAGCCTGGCATCAGCCGTTGCTGAGACTGGATCCCGGTATCCTTTTTGCCAGCTATATCGGCGAGTCCGAACGAAATCTGCGCGAGGCACTTCGCCAAACCGAATCCATGTCGCCGGTTATCTTATGGATTGATGAAATCGAAAAGGGTTTTGCATCCGCCGCAAGCCAAAGCACCGACGGCGGCCTGTCAAAAAGAATGTTCGGAACACTTTTAACCTGGATGCAGGAGCATCTTCCTCCTGTTTTTGTAATCGCAACTGCAAACGATATCGAGGCCCTACCGCCGGAACTGCTTCGCAAGGGCCGCTTTGATGAGATATTTTTCGTTGACCTGCCGGACGAACTGATGCGAAAGGAGATATTCGCAATTCACCTGAAAAAACGTAAACGAGCACCGGAAAAGTTTGACCTCGAAAAGCTGGCAAAAGAATCGGAAGGTTTCAGCGGCTCAGAGATCGAACAGGCGGTAATATCGGCTCTTCATCGGGCGTATACGGACAAAACCGAGCTGGACACGAACCGGATCCTCTCGGCGATCCGAACCTCACCTCCGTTATCTGTAACAATGGCTGAAAGCGTGGAATACCTGCGAGACTGGTCCAGGGGCAGATGCGTTCCGGCCGACTGAAAAAAATATAAATTGTAAGGATATAATTTATGAAAAAATACAAACCAACCACGATTTTCATCGTAATCTGTTTCGCGGTTATAAGTCTTGCAGGCTGCGTCGAACGAAAACTTACGATAAACACCAAGCCCGAGGGCGCTGTTGTCGTACTCAATGATGAGGAAATAGGAGAATCTCCGGTTACAGTCAACTTCAACTGGTATGGAGACTACCGAGTCAGAATAAGCAAGGAAGGTTATGAAACACTAAACACTCACCGCAAGCTCAAAGGGCCATGGTATGATTATTTTCCTTTCGATTTTTTCGCCCAGATAATCGTTCCGAACAGAATCGTCGATTCGTACGAATGGACGTTCGAGCTTCCATCCGAACAACAAATCAGCCGGGAAGAATTGATAAAAAAAGCCCAGGAAATGAAAAAGCAGCTACAATAACGGGGGATCGGATTTGAAGCTCAAGATTCATACCCAGATTCTTATCGCCATCGGCTCAGGCGTTGCTGTTGGAATTATTTTCGGGGAAAAGGCCGCTCATCTGCAAATCATCGGCGATATCTTCATCCGGCTTCTTAAAATGATTATCATCCCTCTAATTTTATCCTCAATGGTGGCCGGCATTGTAAGCCTTGGTGACACTCGCAAATTAGGCAGCATCGGCCTTAAGACATTTATTTATTACACGGTGACAACAACGCTGGCCGTCGGCGTCGGTCTTGTCCTTGTCAATATAATACATCCCGGCTCAGGCGTGGACCTGGCTACAGAAACATCAGTCGATTTATCCGACAGAGAGGTCCCATCCGTGGTCTCTATTATCGAGGATATTATCCCGGCCAATTTGTTGGATGCTATGGCTAAAGATAAAGTTTTAGCAATAATATTTTTCTCTCTGATTTTAGGAGTCGCCATCAGCAGCATTGGTGAAAAGGGAAAATCGTTAGTAAGCTTATTCGAATCCTTCAACGCGGTAATGATGAAAATAACCGGCTGGATTATGCACCTGGCGCCATTTGGAGTATTCGCTTTAATGGCTGATACAATTGGCAAAATGGGTCTGTCAGTCATAAAACCGCTGGTGATTTATATGACCACAGTGATTCTCGGCCTTGTTATCAACGCCTTTGTCACTCTGCCTGTAATTTTACGAATATTCGGAAAATACTCACCACTGAAATTTTTCAACGATGTTTTCAGTGCAATAGCAACTGCATTCAGCACGGCCAGCAGTGCGGCAACTTTACCCATTACGATGGATTGTTTGCAGGAAAACACCGGTGTATCGAACAAGGTCACGAGCTTTGTGCTGCCTTTGGGAGCTACAGTAAATATGGACGGTACGGCTTTGTACGAAGCGGTTGCGGCCATGTTTATCGCATAGGCATACGGAATCGAGCTCGGCATAGGCCAACAACTGACAATTATGCTGACAGCGACACTTGCATCTATCGGAGCCGCCGCTATTCCAGGCGCAGGGCTTGTCACGATGGTTATAGTTCTAAAAGCTGTAAATCTGCCATTGGAAGGTATCGGGATGATTTTAGCTGTTGACAGATTGCTGGATATGTTCCGAACAGCGGTAAACGTATGGGGTGACGCCTGCGGCGCCGTCGTCGTCGCAAAC
>CAZKYP010000096.1:0-1215 GCA_964556885.1 uncultured Pirellulales bacterium
AAAATTCTAAAATCCAAACCTTTTTAATTTCATCCTTAGCTTATCTATCCTTGTACTCGAACTTTTTTTCTTTTTTTCAATAACTTCCCCTATATCTCAGGCAATGGTCGAGGTAAGAAGCAGGTCTGTTTTAATTTCTTTAAACAATGGACGAATTTTTCAAAAAACGATATAATTGAAACGAATCAACGGAGCGTAATGGAGAATAGAAATAATGAAGACAAAAAGCGTAATAATTGATATAGCAATAATAGTAATTGCTGTATCAGCCGGATTAATAATAAAAGCAGTATATGACGGCACTACGGCCGCAGACAAAAATCGCGATAAACAAAAACGGTCTGTTAAGAACGGCACTTCGGCAACTGATGCAGCAAGTCAATTAAATCAGGAATTGTTTAACACCGCTAAAACCGGCGATCTCGACCAGGTCAAACAGCTAATAGAAAAAGGCGCAGATATCAATTTCCAAAAGAATGATGTTATTAGTGTTTTGGCTATGGCTGCAATGGAAGGGCATCTGGAAATTGTGAAATTCCTCGTTGAGAATGGGGCTGATGTTAATAATAGCGGTTTAACCGGTGCTACGCCATTAAATTTTGCTTCAGGAAATGGGTATTTAAATATAGTACAATTCCTCGTTGCACAAGGAGTTGATGTTAGTGCCGATTCCGGCTCTTTAACGGCTGCTTCAGAAGGTGGATATCTTGATATAGTGAAATTCCTTGTTGCCAAAGGGGCTGATGTTAATGCCGCTAATAATTTATTTGATACTACAGCTTTAATGCTCGCTTCAGGGGAAGGGCATTTGGATGTAGTGAAATTCCTCGTTGAAAATGGCGCTGATGTCAACGCTGCTTCTAACGACAGATTAACCAGTAATACATCGTTAATGACTGCTTCAGAAGGTGGATATCTTGATATAGTAGAATACCTTGTTGAAAAAGGTGCTGATGTCAATGCTGCTAATAATTTAACAGGTATAACAGCGTTAATACTTGCTTCAAAAAATGGCCATTGGGATATAGTGAAGTTCCTCGTTGATAAAGGCGCTAATGTTAATGCTGTTGCTAATGATCAAGAACTCAAAGGAATTACAGCATTAACATTAGCTTCAAGAGAAGGACACCTGGAAGTAGTGAAATTCCTTATTGAAAAAGGGGCTGATGTCAATGCCGGTGGTATGTATGATCCAAAAGGTCTTACAGCGTTAAT
>CAZKYP010000096.1:1225-7127 GCA_964556885.1 uncultured Pirellulales bacterium
GAAATTCCTTGTTGATAAAGGTGCTGACGTTAATGTTGTAGCTAATGAGAAATATTCAAAAGGGATCACTGCGTTAATTTCAGCTTCAAGAAATGGGCATTTGGACATTGTGAAATTTCTATTTGAGAATGGGGCCGATATTTATGCCGTTGGTCAGGAAGGAAATACCGCGCAGTACTATGCTATTGTAAGCGTTAATAAAGAAGTTTCAGATTATATTGAAAAACTTTTAAAGTATAATCCCTATACCTGCAGATCATATAAATCGACTTTCACCTATTTCACGCAAACTGAAGATATTGCAAAGATAAATACCAATCTTCCCTTAGTAAAAGGTCTCTTGAAAAAAGATATAAATGGAATAAATGATATCGGCAATTATCAGCAAACAAAAGAAACTCCGGATAATCATCTCGAAATTAAAATTGGCTTGGCGCTGGATGAAAACAAATTTATCTTTAAGTATAGTATAGAACCTCAAAGTAAAGAGATAAACGACTGGATTCCTTTAAACCAGCAGATACTCACAGAGGACGGGATCGATACTCATGCTTATATAATATTTCCAAAAGAATGGAAATTTTCTCAGCAATATCAGGAAATTAAAACTATTAGAAATATTGACGGCTCTTATTTCAGCTTTATGGCATCTTCGCCGGAAAATCCCGAATTCTCAAAACTCATGAGATATTATAATAGCATATTGGAAGGAACATTCTGGTCAATAAATAATGACAAGTCCCAGTCGGAAAGAGCTCTTAATATAACCAACCAAGAGGATGAAAACAGAAGAATAAAGCAACTTCAGGAAAAATATAAGGATTACCAAATCTATAAAATCCCATTTTTTACTCCCGAGGGAATAAAACAGGTTTATTCAAATATCAGCAGGTCAACTACGATATATTTTGATAAATCAAGCCTGACAGGTAATTGCAAAGTATTCATTGAAATTCCGCAGATTACATTTGAATCAGCCGCATCAGGTGCGGCTAAAAAAGCAAGCATTAAAGGTCTGGCCTATGAATTAGACATCCCTGAAATCGGAGCCAATTATAAACCTGAATACCGGTTCGTAGATACAACTACCGGCTTAAAAAAGAAAAAAATAGATTTGGGCGGCGATATAAGTATGGAGTTCGTTTATATACCTGCCGGTGAATTTATGATGGGCAGTCAGTCGAACGCGAAAAAGGGGCTTTTCGGCTATAGTGAAAGCCCTCAGCACCAGGTTACGATAAGTAAAGGTTTCTGGATGGGAGCTTATGAGGTGACCAACGGTCAGTATCAGCAGTTTGTAAAGGAAAGTAACTATGACGGGGAACGAGAGTCAAAATGGTATTATTTGAGTCATTTAAAAGATCCATGGTCAAAACCAGACTCGAATTACCCTGTATGTTATGTATCCTGGAATAACGCCAGGGCTTTTTGTGAGTGGTTGAGCGTCAAAGAGGGTAAAACATACCGTTTTCCTACTGAAGCCCAGTGGGAATATGCCTGCAGAGCAGGCAGAATCAAAGAATTAGATATTAAAGATAACGGTTTATTTTTAGACTCTTCCGGAGGAAGGGCTTCAAGTACAAGAGGAACTCATCCGGTAGGGCAGAATCAACCAAATCCGTTCGGTTTATATGACATGCATGACAATGTGAAGGAGTGGTGTCAGGATTGGTACGGAAATTATTCAGATACTACAGAAGTGGATCCTATGGGGCCGAGTTCCGGCGAACAACGAGTAGTACGTGGCGATTATTCAGGAGGCATCATCTCATACCGCTGTGCTGAACGCTTCAGTAATCCCCCGGACAAACCGGACAATGAAATTGGATTTCGTGTTGTTTGCGAGGATTCTGAATAACGATTCACTTTACGGGTCTGAATCTAACTTGAATTATATAATATGAATTACATTTTCAGCCGGTCATTATAACTGAAAGCTTAATCCCATTTGAGTTTCAGAGAATCCTCCGTCAGATACTTAACCCGCTCCTTGACGTTTTCTTCCTTGGCCTTTTCGTCCATGTATTTGATAATTTCATTTTTATTTTCGTTAACTTCTTTTTGCAGGGCTTCGAGGCGTTTGAGCAGCCATTCGTATGCTATCTGCTTTCGCCGCACAATAAGGTCGTACTTATTGCCGACAACCTCTTTCAACTGGGCCATCAGTTTCTCTTTTTCCTGTTCGTTCTTTGCGGCCTTGATTTTACCAACCAGCTCATCCTGTTTATCCTGCAACTGTATATCCGCTACGAGGACTTCCGCCATTTCGGGGCTCCTCTTGGCCCAAACGGAAACACGCTCGTATTTCTGCCTGGCAAGGTCGTATTTCCTGGAATAAAGTTCCGGGTCCCTGTCCTTTAACGTCGAAAGCTCCTGTGCCTCCTTGGGAACATATTTTTCAAGAAATTCAATAAATTCGTTCTGCCTGTCCCTCCGGAAATTTTCCATCCGCTCTTTCATTATTACGCCGAACTCTTCTCCGGCGTGTTTCCTCAGCTCAGACCTGAAACGATCCGGGTCTTTTTGGCGCAGCTCCTCCATCTCTTTGGCCTTTTCCGGGTCTCGCTGTCTGATACCATCCATAATCCGATTGAGTTCTTCATCCGTCAGCTCGAACCTTCCCCCACGTCCGCCTCCGGGACCTCTGTTGTCACCTGGACCTCTGTCATCCCCGGGGCCACGTTCGGAACCCGGACCACGCCCGGGAGGAGGCGGCTCCTGAAGACCGGGGCCCTGCCCCGGACGCTCTACCTGTGAGCGGCCGCTATTGTCCCAGAGGTCTTCTTTCTTTTGCTCCTGCTTGTTTTTGTCCTGGGACCCGGAGCAGGGAATTCCGACCAAAAAAACCAGCGCAACTATCGACGCAACCAATAAGATCCCACGTTTTGAATCCATTTGTCTATTCCTTCCAGAAACCGCTGTCAATTTCCATCAGATTCGTTTCTAATTCCGTCAATGCACCGGCACTGGCGACTTCGAGACCTTCATCAGACGATTGCAGATTTTGCAGCTCATTTTCAAGCTGTTCGAGCTCGACATTATAGCCGGCCAGTTCCATATCATCGGTTGTGATATCCTTACTGTCCCAAATAGCCGCTGATATGATAGGCGGCCGGATTTCGTTACTCGTTGTCTTGAACAAACTCAGCCCAACAAACGCCAGGATAATAAAAGATGCGGCTATCGCCGCCGTCTCGAAAAAGATTCGCCTGTGCAATGTCGCCTTCCGGGCCGGTAAACGCATCGCTATTTCGGCCTTGATATTGGCCACAAGCATATCGTCCGGCCCCGGGGCAGGGTATTGCCTGAGAATTTGTTCGGCTTTTTCGAAGTCCTCGATGTACTTTTCGGCCTGTTCGGCATCGAAAAACCTCCCAAAAAGCTCCTTCATGTTTTCCTTGTTTTCATAATCCATAATTTTATCCCTCCATCAGCTCCCGTAATTTTTTGACCCCTCTATGAAGTTTTGCCAGTGTCGTACCAAGCGGCTCGGACCGTATTCTGGCTATTTCTTTGAAACTCAATTGCGAATAAAAACGCAACGTTATCAGCTCTCTTGTATCTTCATCCAGCCTTTTAAGGCGGCTTTGCAGTATATCGGCCTGTTCGCCGTCCGACTTTTTTTCCTCGGTAAAATCCGCTTCAAGCAGCTCTTTTCTGGCCTCAAGAAGCTTATGCTGCCGCTGTTTGCTTCTCAGGTAATCGTGAAAAATATTCGACGCAACTCTGAACAGCCAGCTCTCAAAAGAGCCACCCTTATACGACCCGATTTTCTCGACCAATTTGACAAATAGCTCGCTTAACAGCTCATCGCTCAGGTCTCTATTACCGGTAAGCCGGTAAAAATACCCGTAACACCGGCTCGAATACATATCGACAATCCGTGAAAAGCTCCGAGCATCACCGTTCTTACAGCCGGTTATTACCTGGGCTAAATCATTGCTGTGTGCCATTTTACTGTTTTTTTTCAATGGTTAAGACGGTATCTAAATGCGATTTATTGCAAAAATTACAAAAAAACAACTATTACAACGATGGTATTTATCTCATCACCTTTTCTACCGCCCGCCGGCTCCCATAAGATCCTCCACCTCGCTGTGGGCTAATGACTTTTTCCGCTGAAAACTGATCTTCCAGCCGCCCCATGATAATCCCGGCCTGCTTGATTTGAAGGGCAAATCCTGCTTAAAAAGGCCGAAATTTCAATAAAAACTCCGTTTTTCAATAATTTTTATGTTAAATTGTCCTCTTCCTCGTCCTCTTCAAGACTTTTCTTCCATTCCTCGCTTTCATCAATATCGTTTATCTCTTTTTGCATATATTTTATGATTTTATCCTGCAACGGCGCCAATTTCCCATACCACTGAAGCATGCCCTGATAGCTGGCCAGGAGCATATCCAGGCGGATTAGCTGCCATTTGGCGATGCACTCCGGCTCTTTGATATTCACGAACGGGTCGCATTTGAAGCTTCTCCTGCCGTCGGGACCGAACTCACATAATTCGCAATCTTTACACTGTATCATTTTGCACCTCAATCTGAACGGACAGGAAAAAGCCTCACTCCAACAGCCGCCGATAACCTGTTCGAACGCCAACCGTATATAAAAACACTTATAACTTGCTCTTTACTTTTTCTTTTTTTTGCTTTTCAATACGTTTATAATATCATATAGTAGATTTTTTCAATAGTCTTTTGCGATAAAGTTTTTTATTGTTTTTGGAGTATTAGATGGCAAAATCCAGACGCAGACGAAAAATAGGCAGCAAGAAAAGAAGGGCCCGCTGGAAAATTCGTCATAAAATAAGCTGATAAAAAGTTCAGCGTCGTGCTCGTTGACCGCCGCGCCGAAGATGCGCGGCCGGATACGGGCAAAGCGACAGATGAAGCATTTCAAATTAACTTTCGAGCCGGACGGCACACAAATTATTATTCGCCCCGGTGCAAAGCTCACCGAGGCGGCGGGCCAGGCCGGCATAATCCTGAACACTGTCTGCGGCGGCAGGGGTACGTGCAGAAAGTGCCTGGTCATTCTCCAGCCCGAAGGACGCAAGGTCCTCGCCTGCCAGTACCACGTGAAAAGTGACCTGAAGGTATACATCCCGCCGGAATCCAGGTTCTTCGAGCAGCGAATTCTCTCCGAAGGCATCGACACCCAACAAAAAATCACGCCCGACATATACAAAAAATACGCACTCGAAAAATCCGCCAACCCGGTATTCGGCATAGCACTCGATATCGGCACGACAACCGTCGTCGCCAAGCTCATCGATATGAGGACCGGCCTGTGCAAAACGACAGAGGCCGCACTAAATCCGCAAATCCAGTTCGGTGACGACGTCATCAGCAGAATCGCATACGCCCAAACCGATGAGAAACTCGCAGAGCTTCACAGGACAATAATCGACTGCATAAACACCCTCATCGTGAAGCTGTGCCAGGCGGCCGGAATCGACGAAAAACAAATATACGAAATCTCCACCGTCGGCAATACAACGATGAACCATATTTTCCTCAACCTGCCGGTGATAAGCCTCGGCATGGCGCCGTACAAAGCCCATTCGCTCGAAGCAAGCGATTCCTCGCCCGGCGAATTAGCTTTGAATATAAATCCCGAAGGCAATGTCCACACCGTTGAAAATATCGCCGGCTTCGTCGGAGCGGATACGACGGCCGCAGCACTTGCGGCCGACATCGACTCGGCCGATGAAATGACGCTCATCATCGATATCGGCACCAACGGCGAGATTGTGCTCGGCACAAAAGACAAGCTCTACGCGGCAAGCTGTGCGGCCGGACCGGCACTCGAAGGCGCACGCATCACCTGTGGCGGCAGGGCGGCCGACGGCGCTATCGAAGCCGTCGTCGCGAATGACGACGATATCGATTTCGACGTGATTGG
>CAZKYP010000096.1:7227-12804 GCA_964556885.1 uncultured Pirellulales bacterium
AAGCTCAACATCGAAGATGACGACATCCGACATATCCTCATGGCGGGGGCCTTCGGCAATTACATTCGCAGAGTAAGTGCGGCCCGTATCGGCCTGCTGCCGGCCGTGCCGCTGGATAGAATCCGCTTCATCGGCAACGCCGCAGCCTCCGGCGCACAGATGACACTCATCTCCCAACAATCCCGCGACAAAGCCCACGACCTCGCCCGAAAAATCCAGTACATTGAAATCGCCCACGACCCCGATTTCTCCGACACCTACGCCGCCTGCATGACATTCTAATCCCCCAGACATTACCGCGTGTGCAAAAAAATCCCGATGTTTATCGGGATACACCCTTCATATTAACTTGAGAACTCACTGAGACGTTTTGTCGACTTCAACTTCTTCTCACCCTCTTCTTTCGAAACGGGGAGAAGCTTGGGAGGACCACCGAGTCCGCCAGGCGGCCACTTAAAATGTAAATAGTACGTTTCTCCGGCTTCCACGCTGAGTGAATATAAATCGAGTTCGCCTGAAAGTAATGCGTCTGCGATGTAAAAGACGGAAGGGCGTTGTTTGGCAGTAAATTTGATATGCCCCGGCTCTGTGATATACGGATAATATCCACCGTTCTTAATAATGGTCAGCGGCTTATCATTAGCCATAAGTGTCCATTCTGCCGAACCACCACGCATTGAATGCGGCCTATAGATATATACGACCGCTTTGCCCGGCGGAGTAGTCACCGGTACAAACTTCTCGCCGGAGACGCCACAGCCAATTACAGGCAAAAAAATAACACACACCGTAACCACAAGAATAAATGCCATCTTAGTTTCACGTATCCGATGTTGAGTAATCATTGTATGGCTCCTTATCTATGGATTCTATTCTATTAAGGCTCTAAACAGCCAACGGTTTTTGCTCTATTTTCTTTCTATTGTATAAACTCATTATACTAACAGCAACAATCCAAAATGTCTCGCCTGCTCTCTTTAATTTAACAATAGAGACATTAGATCCTTCGATCCGGCTCGGGACAGGTTTATTTTCCCCGCGTGTGCAATCCCGGCTACCTGGGGATAAAATAGAGTGTGAATTTGGCGTCCTTGAGCTCGATACCGAGCACGTTCTTGACGGATTCAGGGTCCATGCCATCGGAGCCGAATTCCACTTTATCACCTGTAACCACAGATTTCGTCTCGAGTATTTTCTTGGTATTTTCTTCGACCCAATAGACCGTTCCAACAGAGGGGGCGACGTATTCTATAGAGAAGCCGCCGCCGACAAGATACTGCCTTGTGGGCAGGCCATCCCTGGTAAATGTAGACGATTGCGATGAAGAACAACCTGCCAGAGACAATATCAGAACCGTCAGGAAAACCGAAAGAATAATTTGTCTAACCTTTATCATTTGCTTTCTCCTTTTCAAAAAACCAGAATACCCCCATCTATTCCCTGAAAATATTATCCATTCCCCACGATTTGTCAAGGCTATAACATCAATACTTCCCTCGGATAAAACGTCCGTGCTTTCAAAACCGCGTGTGCAAAAAAATCCCGATGTATATCGGGACACACCATCCATTTTAATAATCGGTAGGGCATGCAGCTTGCCTTTCAAGCTGCACACGCTTTACTACACGTGTCTTACATTCTGCCTTCTGTCTTCTGTGTTCTGGCCTACTACTTTAGTGGTAAATTTTCAATCATTTTCGATGGTACTTTGAAGTGAAAATAAAATTTTTTGGAAATTTTTCAGCCCTTATTCTGTAAGGACTTACGGATTATTTTTTTTGAAAAATTGTGAAAATATCGATCAAAAACGATATATGTTCCAATTATGGGGGGCGTGTTTCAGCCGGAGCCGAAACACGATATTAAAAATTAAAATGTAAAGAGCAAAATTACAATGTAAAAAACTTGTCCTGAGCGTAGTCGAATGGATCAAAGATTCATTCTTTCAGCTTATAGCGAGACAAGTAACGCCGCTTAGCTCCATTTTTGCATTTTGATATGTAATTTTGATTTTTGATATTTAATATTTGATATTATATTCGCCTTCCTTCGGAGGTTGTCATTCGGTATGTCACCGTAAAAATCCCGGTGCCCTGGTGCATAGAAAGGCTGGCGGTCCTTCCGCTGCTTTTGTATCGAAGGATTCGCTGCGGCTATCCTTATCGCCGCATACCGCTGACAAAGGGCCTGTACGCCATCGTCGATCCCGAATTGTTCAGGCACTTAATCAAATATAAATGGTGCGTCAGGAAAAACAAGCGGACGTTCTATGCGACAAGACAATCCAAAAGACACAATGGAACTCAGAAAACGATACTAATGCATCGTTATATTATGCATGCGGCTGAGGGCGAGCTGTTCGACCATATCAATCATAACGGCCTGGACAATAGGGCGGCAAACCTGAGACTCGTGACGCAGCAGCAGAACGCATGGAACAGGCAAAAGGCGAAAAACAACAGCCGCTCCGAATACAAAGGCATCGCATTCAGCAGCCGCTATAAAAAATGGACTGCACAAATATTCGCCGAAGGAAAAATGAAATTCCTTGGCTATTTCAACGACGAAACAGAAGCGGCCGAAGCATACGACGAGGCCGCAAAGAAATATTTCGGCGAATTCGCCGCAACGAATTTCGAATAGCAAAAATACAAACGTCCCCGTTTTTTTCCATATCAATTTAGAGCCGCGTGTGCAAAAAAGGAATTTTGCACACCCTACATTTATATTAAATCGGTAGGGTGTGCAGCTTTTTTGTTAAGCTGCACACGCTGTTCATGAAATACGCCTCGTAACACGAACGAACACTCACTCTCTTACAAATATATTATTCACGCTCTCCTGCATTTTTTGCAAATCCACGTTGCCGTAATATCCCGACTCGACATATTTATGATATGTCGACCAGGGCCATTCGTCAATATCTTTAACCAATTCATGCTTGACCGGATTATAATGAATATAATTAACGTGGTTCTGCAAATCTCTTTCATCTCGTATATGATGTTCCCAAAATCTTTTATGCCATATCCCGCGATGGCGGTGCTTTAGCCTCGATTTGCTCTGTCGTAATTCCCTGCCTGCTTCCTTCAGATAGTTGGTTGTAAAATCTCTCTTTATTATCGACCACCTTGTCGAATAGTCATAATCATCTTCAGGCAGTTTCCATATACAATGTAAATGCTCCGGCAGCAGGCAAAATGCTATCGTTTCGAAATACCTTTTCGCCCGTATCTTTTCAAATGCACTGCGCAGGTAATGCCTGGCAAGCTCGCTCACAAGAATGGGACGCCTTTTGTATGTAACAACCGTAAAGAAGTAATACCCTCCCTCGAATTTCGCTCGCCTGTAGTTTGACATGAGAATATTATATCAATTTAAAACCGCGTGTGCAAAAAAGAAATTTTGCACACCCTACAATTATATTAAATCGGTAGGGTGTGCAGCTTTTTTTTTAAGCTGCACACGCTGTACATCACACACCACAAAAAACAAAGAGTATAATAATATTATAATTTTCTATTTGTCACCCGCATCAGAAACATATTATTAGAACCGCGTGTGCAAGAACGACACTTGCACACCCTACGTGGTTACCCGGCTACTATTTTTAAATTTATTTATTCAGACCCGTTTTCTTTATTTTTACCCCTAATATTGGAACCAATAACATTTGTTAGCGCCCGAATTTTAGCTGCCCTAAGTTCCTCTTGAGATAGCATGCTTTCATTATTCAACAAATCAGCTATCGGAATATACTTTTGTCCAGAAATAAAAGGTGTCAAATCTTCAGGCATTCGTTTTAGCGATGTGACTTCCTGAATAAGAAAATCTATTTTTTCTCCAATTGTTACGTCTTCAGGTTTATATTCACCTGTTTGAGATATGCCAAAATATTTCCATAATGCATTGTAATTTGGAGTTTTCGCATAAGCTTCTTTTATATGATTTCCCAAAGCTTTTACTTCCCCTTCCATTGACCAAGCATCTAAAGAACTCTTATATTTATGGAAATTAATAATTGAGGTATCGAATGGTATATCTTTTGTCTTATCATCAATAACAAGAGCAACCGGTTTATTTAAAGCTGTCCTTATGCCGAATTCAAAAAAGACATTGGGATTAAGAATTGACATGTCGCATAATACCAACTCACAAGTCGACAAATAATTTATTATACTCGCTTGTATAATATCTGAGCCTGTGGATTTAGGTGATATAGGATCAAATCCAGCGTTCTTTAAGGCTGGCATGAAAAGACAATCAAGTACATGAGAAAAATGATCTGCATCATCCTTGTATTTTTCTGTGAGATGTTTCGGAGTTGTAATAGGCATTATAATGAAGCATTGTTTCATCTCTTGCTGTTCAGTCATTTTACATCTCCGGACAGATCAAAGTGGTTATCTAATTTTTCATTACGCCAATCCCAGTTGTCACGCAGGCATAATAATTCTTTCGCATATTTACATAAAATAAGTATTATTTACAAGCAAAAAGAACATATCATACGGCTTTGGATTACCGTCTACACGGGAATGACGATGGACACATACAATTTTACCCGTTTAATATAGGAGCGTTGCTGGACTGACGATTGTTGATATAGAAATTTTTCTTTTTTTCCTAATTTTTTCGTGGGTCGGGCGTATTGGTTATTGGATTGGTTGTTTTTATGGTGAAAGTTGAGATTTAACAGCGGAATTGTTAGTTAATTGGTAGGGGAGGGAGTTAAATGATTATTCCTGTCCTGAGCCATGTCGAAGGAGATTATTGATTATTGACTATTTATAAGATTTCTTCGACTTCTTTGTCGGTTTTGAACAAAACGGCGGGATTGATAGTAAAGTATAAAAGGTACAGGCCGCAGGTTTGGAGTTGAAAGCGGCATCGGGGGATTTTGGGTGGGTGAAAAGAATTGTTAAAAATTTATAAAAAATATTTTTTATTTTGTTGACGACTCGGCAATAGTGCAATAGAATTGCCAAATTAACCGGTTGGAGGAATATTTAGGCCGGTATGGAAAGGAGCAGGTTAGGGTTTTGAAGAAAAACTTGATTATGCTTTTGTTTCGAAAGTTGAACTGCTGACGGGCAGCTTGTTTTGTCCGGTTTTTTTAGCCGCTGGCAGTTCACGCAGCGGTTTTTTTGTTGCTCTTTTTTAAGTTTATATGTGAACCGACGAGCCTTATAATTTACTATTGACTATTTACTATTTATGATTTATTTCTATGAGTTCTGACGAAATTTGAAGTTTTATCGGCCAATGGCCGATTCATAAGTAAATAGAAAATAATCAATAAACAATAGTCAATAGAAAATAGTAAATAATAAATTGTTTGCAGGGGGCTCGTAGCTCAGTTGGTTAGAGCGCACGCCTGATAAGCGTGAGGTCGGAAGTTCGACTCTTCCCGGGCCCATTCGGTATTTATGATTTGATATTTATGACTTATGATTGGGTTTTTTGTCTTGGCCTTAGCCAAATTCGTAAATAGTAAATCATAAATCGTAAATCCAGAGGGTCTCGGGGACGTAGCTCAATTGGGAGAGCGCCGGCTTTGCAAGCCGGAGGTTGCCG
>CAZKYP010000097.1:0-9276 GCA_964556885.1 uncultured Pirellulales bacterium
CAAGTGCTGTCGACTATAGAATTGCTATATCCAGACATCAAGTCGGATTTGAACTCTGAAAGACCATTACCCACTATATCTGAACATAATTTGTATTTTATCCCAAAAGAGGGAGAATCTTCGTCGGGTGTCAGCCACTAAGCCAGGTAGGGTGTGCAAATTCTGTTTTGCACACGCGGGAAAATAAGCAATTTTCAGGAGAAGCAAATGAGATATATTTTTGTAATAATGACTCTGGTCATAGCGGCCGGGCAGGGCTGTACGCCGCAGAGGAGTGCCCCTGAAACAGGGCAGTATAGAGAGCAGGCCACTGATGCGAATTTCATAGAGTACTGCAAAACTCATGAATGCAGAAAAGACCTGAAAATACATTTGAAGAAACCGGATGGCTCGTATTTCGATTACCAAATGGAGCTTGCCCAGCCGATAGTACAGGACAAAACCGTATCAATCTTTCCCGGCGAGACCATTTATATCGCGTTCGATCCTGGTGAAAAAGGCCCTGAGAATCTTCGCAGCGTTAAGTCCGCCGATGGTTCGACAAACACACTCACATTTAAATTCACACAGGAACCCGAGTTGTTTGATGGTGTAGGGATGATGCTGTTTATTAATAATCCCACGAAATACTCTATCGAATATGATTTCGGTATGATGCTAATTGATTCAGAAGACCTTTTTGAGACGTCAAGCGTTCCGCTGATGCCGGGATTGAGCAATTTCGAGTCGTGGCCTCACCCGATTTTCCAGCTTATCATGACGAACTTCCGCTGGGCCGAATAAAGGCCTTTTGGTGCGAAGCATCGCACCCTACGCAATTGGAAATCAAAAATTAAAAATAAAAAAGCAAAATTGTGGAATCCCGACTTTGTCGGGATGAGACATACAGCTAAAAAAAATAATATTTTTCCTCCGTTTATGTCGATTATAATATAAATACTAATGATGTCTTTATTGTCAACGGAAGGAAGTAGTACTACAATGCTGCTTATTCTGTAAAAATCAGTATATGTTCGGAAATCAAACATCAAAAATTAAAAAGCAAAATGACAGATAAAAATTCAAAAAGAGTTTTAGAATCTTAATATCAGGTTTGCGACGCTTCTGTCTTGCAACAGCAGGACGCGGAAGCCGGCAAATATGGCCTTACACAGCTTAAAAAAGAACCGGGAAACATTTTGCATTTTGCTTTGTGATTTTACTATTTCCATTTTAATATTTAATTTTACTTATATAACTACTCATGTAGCAAAAGATTATCTTGATTGGTAGAATCTTTATAGCGTTGCAGTATTAACTATTTGAAAGGACTGAATATGTGCAAGACATGCGGCTGCAGATCAGGGAAAAAAGCAAAACCAAAAACCAAAACCACCAAACCAAAAGCAAAATCGAAAAAAAGATAAATCCTAACCACAGATACCTAATGCACAGGTGAAAAAGGCGGGTTTTGATGTTGTTTTTGAGAAGTTTTTAGCCATAATATGTCGCGCAAAAAATCTTTTCAAATAGTATTGACACTAAGTCGGGCCGGTCTATAATTGTGCTCTGAAAAGTGGTGGGTGTCTGCCCGATGGAGTGTAGACCCGGCTGCTTCAACACCCCGACCAACTTTCTCTTAAAGGGCGATTATCGAGGCATTGAGACTTGATTATCGTAGGCGATTTCAGGATTTTCTCCTGTATTATATATAGCATTTAAAACCTCGCCGAATTTGCGCAGTCTTGTTCAGTTAACGGATTAAATAAACGCGCGGGTTTTATACATACCAGGCGAAACAACTCTTTGCGAAGGGCCGATTATATGCCGTCGGCTCGAATGTGAAGACCCATCCATTGCTTACCGTAATAAATCCAAAAAGTTTTCAAACCTGATTCCTGGCCGCTGTGTTGGCGGTTCTGAATCGGTTGGGTGACAGATGCGGCCTATATTAAAACGGCATCGATAAATAAGGAGTACAAAAATGGCAGATCAAGCCAGGAAACCAGAAGTAGCAAAAAAGCCGGCCCCGAAGCCGGGTGCACCGAAACCGGGTTCATCAAAGCCTTCGGCCCCGATGGGCGGCGGCTGCTGCGGAGCACCGGCATCCAAGCCGACGAATCCACAGGCCGGTCAGAAATAATTCCGGTCACTTAGGCGACGGTGTTGGAAAGATATAAAAACTGCGCATCCAATAATCCGGTTGGAAGAGAGCCTCTGAATGTACAAATATTGCAGGTGGCCGGCCGGTAAACCGAACGCTGAGAAGCCCGTGTACCAAAACGCGGGCTTTTTTATTATTTCAAGCGTATCCTGATTTTGTGGCCATTGTTTTTAGAAGTTTCTGTGGCTTTTGCGGTAGGCCTGTGGGCTTGTTCCCTTTTCCGCGTAGAAATAGCGGGCGATGTGGTCGATGCCGGAAAAACCCAGGTCTAATGCTATTTGTGCAATCGGCAGATTTGTCTCGACCAGCATGTTGGAAATTCTCTCTACCCTGGCACGTCTTATTTCTCTGAAGATAGAGCGTCCGATGATATTACGAAAACGCTGTTCCAGGCTGCGTCTCGATACAAGCACCGCCGCTATAATATCGCCGACCTGTATCGGCCGGTTCGAGTTATTTCGGATGAAACGCACAGCTTCGGATACCGCGATATCATCGATTGCCAGAATGTCGGTTGACTGCCGGCCGACGACATGCGTGGGTTCGACTGTTATTTTTTGATTCTCGACTTTTTTGCCTGCCATCAGTTTATCTAAAAGTTCCGCCGCCTTGTATCCTGCTTTTTCAACATCGAGGGCGACACTTGTCAGCGGCGGTTCGGTCAAATCGCAGATAAGCTCGTCGTTATCGACTCCAATGACTGCCACATCTTCGGGCACTTTCAGATCTACCATTTTACAGGCTTCTATAGCATGCTGGCCGCGGTCGTCGTTACATGCCATCAGGCCGCAGGGTTTTGGAAGAGACCTGAGCCATTCGGCCATACGACGCTGTTCTTTTTGCCATGTACGCATGGATTTCGATGCGGGCTGTTTGTAGAAGTGGGTTTTGAAACCGGCTTCGGCGACTCTTTTGGCAAAGTATTCTTTCCGGGTTTCCGACCATGGCATATCATCAAAGCCGCAAAAGGCAAAATTTCGAAGACCTCTATCAAGAAGGTGTTCCGCTACCATCTTGCCTATCTTGACAGGATTCGTATCAACTGAAGGTATATCAAAAGAGCTTTTAAAATGTACGGCAATAATGACGGGTACGCCTAAGGTTATCACTTCTTCTGTTCTTATTGAGTCTCGTGTGATAACTCCGGTAACACCCCAGCTTTGCAGTTTTGGAAGTGCTTTTTCCAGGCCTCCCGGTTCTCGGTAAAACGCTCATGGACCGTGCAGGCGGCCGTATTTGGCAATACCGCGTAATAATGCACGACCGTATTCGCGGGAAGTTTCAACCAGTAAAAGGACTTTTGGAATATCTGACATACTGTTATTTTATCATTTTAGCTGGTAAACGTAAACCCTGAGTATTGATATGCAAATCTGCGGCTTATTTTTGAAACTTTGAGACGGGCAGTTTCAAATTACCATTTCATTTCATTAAAAATGCAGATATTATGCGCATAATGGCGAATTTAATACGCAATATGGCGATTAATTTTGGCCGATATATTCTATAATGCAAAGATAGGCTATATGTCATTATGATTTAATATGATTTTTCTCAAATGCTCTATAGGCTGGAATTAAGGAGGTGGTATCAAGCCGCAATGATTCTTCCAGCAGTAGAATTGGCTTATAAGTAAAAGCAAATTTCTTATTTTTCGTACTGTTTTGCTTGTCGGTGTCTCAGTAGAAGATACACGAAGCAGTGTAAAATAATCCGTGTTTTGGTGTGTTGCTGAAGCACAGAATTTCAAAATTTCACACATTTTGATGGAGGCTTATTATGTATAAAAGATTTATTTGTTTCGTTTTTGTGGCGGTTTTGTTTTTCACCAGTGCGGCGTCAGCAGAGCTTGTCGGCTGGTGGAAGCTCGACGACGGTGCCGGTAATGTTGCAGTTGATTCTTCCGGTAACGGCAATGACGGCATTATAAGCGGCGACCCGGAGTGGGTGGCCGGACGGTTCGGCGGTGCACTGAAATTCGATGGAGTTGATGACAGTGTAAACTGTGGTAATGGTGATGTTTTTAATATTACCGATGAGCTCACGCTTGCCGTATGGGTAAATGCAAACGATTTCGGGAGCGGCCAGGATAATCCCTGGCTGGGCAAAGGTGACACCTCGTATATGATAAAGAATTTCAGAACGGGCTATGATATCGAGTTCTTTATTTATGACAGCGGCTGGTTTTCGGCTCATTATACCATTGATGATTCTTACATTGGCGAGTGGCATCACGTTGCCGGAACCTATGATGGAAGCGTGCTTCAGATATACCTTGACGGTGTAGCGGGCGAGGATGCTTTTTTGGATCATACAGGAAATATAGATATTACTGATTACGACGTCAGGATAGGAATGAATTCCCAGGAGACCACACGTTTTTCAGAAGCCACGTTGGATGACTGCAGAATCTACAACCATGCGTTATCGGCGGATGAGATATATGCCATTATGGTTGGCGATGTCCGAATGGCACTGAGGCCGCGACCGGCTGACGGCGCCGTTGATGTGGCTCCGGATACGAAACTCGTCTGGAATCCCGGGATTATCGATCAGGAAACGAACGAACGTTACGATGAGCATCACATATATTTAGGAACCGTCTTTGAGGATGTAAACACGGCTACCGAACCGACGGCGATCCTGGATGTGAATGAATATACTCCGACACTTGATTACGATACTACGTATTATTGGCGTGTGGACGAGTCCAGTGATGCCGATCCGCAAAGCCCGATTAAGGGTAACGCCTGGAGTTTTACAACGGCGAATTATATCGTACTTGAGGATTTCGAAAGTTATACCGACGAAGATCCGGATGCGATATACCTGATCTGGGTTGACGGCTGGGGTGACCCGACAAACGGTTCGACTTCGGGATATCCGGATCCGGACTTCATCGCTGGCGAGCATTATGTCGAGACCGATATAGTTCATGGCGGCAAGCAGGCTTTGCCGCTTTTCTATGACAATACGAGCAGCGGGCTTTCCGAGGCGACAAAAACACTTACTGAGTTGAAAAACTGGACAGTAGATGATGTTATCACACTGACGCTGTTCTACTATGGCGATGCAGGAAATTCCACCGAACCGATGTTTGTCGGCGTCAATGGTAATGCCGTTGTTTACAACGAGGATCCAAGGGCGACATTGAACAACGAATGGACCCAGTGGGATATTCCCATGCAGAAATTTGCCGACCAGGGTGTTGATCTTACCAATGTCAGATCGATATCTCTCGGCCTGGGCAACAAGGCCAATCCCGTTCCCGGCGGGGAAGGCCATGTATTGTTCGATGATATTCGCCTGTCACGGTTGGAAGCGGTTGAATACGAGCCGGAGATAGAATCGGTTAATCCCGGTACCGCCAACCTGAGGCTGTATTATGCGTTTGAGAACAATGCCCAGGATACTTCCGGCAGAGGTCTCAATGCGACAGTTTCCGGCAATCCGACGTATACCAATAGTGCGACCGGTTTCGGGATGGCGATGAATCTCGACGGAGAAGGTGACTTCCTTACCCTGCCGGTAGGTACACTTATCAGTTCTCTGAACGAATCGTCCTTTGCGATTTGGGTTAACTGGGCTGCAAGGGGAAGCAGTTGGCAGCGTATTTTCGATTTTGGTTCAGGTGAGGATATTAATATGTTCCTTACAACCGATACCGGCGGCAACATATTCCGTTTCGCTATGACGGTATCCGGAAATACCGGCGAGAACCAGACGAGCTCGTCGAAGGAACTGACCAGCGGGTGGCATCATATAGCCGTAACGATTGACCCGGCTACCTCCACCCATACACTGTATCTGGATGGTAAAGTCGAAGGTCAGAACACTTCGGCCACTTTGAAACCGAGCGACCTCGGTGTGACAAGTCAGAACTGGATTGGCCTGTCGCAGTATGCGGGTGATCCGTATTATATCGGCGCGTTGGATGAGTTCCGCATCTACAACAAGGTATTAACAAGACCCGAGGTGCTTTACCTCGCAGGTAAATAAGTTCATACACATTGTTTAATATGCATCTCTGTGGGCCTGTGCTTTGTGGCGCAGGCCCTTTTTCATGTCCCGTTTTTTCTAAAGATTAAAAGTCCATGCAGGCGGCAGTATTTGGCTATACCGCGTAATAATGCACGACCGTATTCACGGGAAGTCTCAACCAGCAAAAGGACTTTTGGAATATCTGACATATCATTATTTTATCACTTATGCTGATAGACGTAAGCCTTGAGTAATGATATGCAAATCTGTAACTTAATTTTAGACTATTGGATGGGAAGTTTTAAATTTTCATTTTATTTCGTTAGAATGTGGGTATTATGCGCATAATGGCGAATTAAATACGCAATATGGCGACTAATTTAAGCCGATATTATCTATAATATGGTTGTAAACTGTATACCGGCGTCGATTAGCATTATTTATTTGAGAAAGTTTATTGGCCGGAATTAAGGAGGTGGTTTCAAGTCGTATTCATTTTCCGGCAATATAAATGACACATTTAAGCAAAATCGAATTTCTAATAAAAGAAATTGCGTTGAATCAGGCAACATCTATATCACAATCGATTTATGAAACAATGAAAAAATAGCTCGTGTTTTGGCGTATAGCTGAAGCATAAAATTTCAAAATTTCATCATATTTTGAAGGAGGTTTATTATGTGCAATAGATTGATTTGTTTCGTTTTTGTGGCGGTTTTGGTTATAACCAGTGCGGCGTCCGCAGAACTTGTCGGATGGTGGAAGCTCGACGACGGGGCCGGTATGGTCGCCGTCGATTCATCCGGCTTCGGTCGTGACGGTACACTTGTGGGCGATCCACAGTGGGTGCCCGGTTATATAGACGGCGCACTCGAATTTGACGGTGATGATTATGTGGACACGGGTTATACAGAAGACCTGGCCACATGGACGATAGCTTGCTGGGTGATGAGTCCGTTAGCGCCATCGGCAGGTCAGGGCCCGAGCGGACCTATCCACCGTGAACAGAACTATCAGATCAACTGGGACCACGAGACTACGAGCTGGCAGGGATCTGCTGCCCTTAATGTCGGTGGTTGGCACAACGCGACCTTCCAGCCGCTTGTAGCCGACAGATGGTATCACCTGACGGCGACTTATGATGGGGAAGAGCTCAAGGCATTCAGAGACGGTGAGTTGATAGCGACCAATTCTAATATGTCCGGTCCGCCCGCTGCCGAGAGTAATAGTCTGAAACTTGCCAGGCATGCGGGGGATGATACACAGCATTTCACCGGTACCGTTGATGATGTCAAGATATACAACAGTGTGCTGTCGGAGTTTAATATTCGCGGTATAGCTTATCCGAATCACAAGCAATCATGGAAACCCAGACCCGAAAACGGCGAGGTTGACGTTGTTCTCGACAGAAGCCTTGTCTGGAACCAGGGCATTATCAGTTCGGAAACATTTGAGCTGTACAGCCAGCACAACTTATACATTGGGACCGACCTCGACGAAATAAGCTCTGCGACGGAACCGACGGTCGTCTTAACGGATGCCAACGAGTATTTGCCCGAGCTTGATTACAATACAACATATTATTGGCGCGTAGATGAGGTCGGCGAAGCTGATCCTGAGCCGATTAAAGGCGAGGTCTGGAGTTTTACGTCAGCCAACTTTATCGTTCTGGAAGATTTCGAGAGCTACACCGACGACGAACCGGACACGATATACCTGAACTGGATCGACGGCTGGGGCGACCCGACAAACGGCTCGACATCAGGTTATCCGGATCCGGACTTCATCGCGGGTGAGCATTATGTCGAGACCGATATAGTTCATGGCGGCAATCAGGCTTTACCGCTGTTCTACGACAACACAAGCAGCGGGCTTTCCGAAGCGACAAAGACACTGACCGAATTGCGTGACTGGACCATCGATGACGTTATCACGCTGACGCTGTTCTATTACGGCAACGCGGGTAATTCCACAGAGTCTATGTTTGTCGGTGTCAACGATACCGCCGTTGTTTATAACGAGGACCCAAGGGCGACGTTAAACAACGAATGGACCCAGTGGGATATTCCCATGCAGAAATTTGCCGACCAGGGCGTTGATCTTACTAATGTCAGCTCGATATCTCTCGGTCTGGGCAACAAGGCCAACCCAGTCGCCGGCGGCAAAGGTCATGTGTTATTTGATGATATTCGTTTGTCACGCTCGGAAGCGATCGAATATGAGCCCGAGATTGAATCCGTCAATCCCGGTACCGCCAACCTGAGGCTTTATTATGCGTTTGAGAATAATGTACAGGATACTTCCGGCAGAGGTCTTAATGCGACAATTTCAGGCAATCCGACGTATGTTAATAGTGCGACCAGCTTCGGGATGGCGATAAACCTCGACGGAGAAGGTGACTTCCTTACCCTGCCGATAGGTTCACTTATCAGTACTCTGAACGAATCGTCCTTTGCGATATGGGTGAACTGGGCGGCAAGAGGAAGCAGTTGGCAGCGCATCTTCGACTTTGGTTCGGGTGAAGATATAAATATGTTCCTGACAACCAATACAGGCAGCAATGTGTTCCGTTATGCAATGACGGTTTCCGGTAATACCGCCGAGGACCAGACGACTTCATCGAAGGCCCTGACCGGTGGGTGGCATCATATAGCCGTAACGATAGACCCGGCTACAAGCACCCATACGCTGTATCTCGACGGCAAGCTCGAAGGTCAGAATACTTCGGCAACATTAAAGCCGAGCGACCTCGGTGTGACGACCCAGAACTGGATGGGCGTGTCACAGTATCCGTCCGACCCGTATTATATCGGCGCGATAGATGAGTTCCGCATTTACAACAAGGTGTTGACAAGACCCGAGGTGCTTTACCTCGCAGGTAAATAGGTTCATACACATTGTTTAATATACATCTCTTTGGGCCTGTGCTTTGTATGGCACAGGCCCTTCTTTACGCGTTTTTCTCCTATGTTGGTTCAAACCAAAGGCAAATTGGTTGGAATTCGTGGAATTTTTTGATACAATGAAGAAAATAGAGTACATGGTTTTATTGCTATATTTTATAACTTATCGCACATAGTTGACTAATAAACAAGGTTGTTAGGTTAAACCTGATTTGAATGAATACAGATAATCCTTTTTTTAAAACGCAG
>CAZKYP010000097.1:9376-12676 GCA_964556885.1 uncultured Pirellulales bacterium
TTCGAATCTACGGGTATAGCCGCAGTAGCGCGCGAACGAAACTGCCCGCTTATCGATATGGACCAAAGACCGTTTGTTGAAATGGATATACCTTACGGCAGGGTACTGCATAAGTTGAAACTCTGCCCGGAGGTGCTGGAATTCGACCTGATTGTGTCGATACCGGTAATGAAAATGCACATGCACACAGATGTCACCCTATCGGTCAAGAATATGAAAGGCTGCCTGTGGCGGCGCAGCAAAGTCGAGCTGCACATGCTGCCGCCCATCGAAGGCAGCGACGAAAAACCAATCAACGTGGCCATTGCGGACATGTCCTCGGTCCTGCGGCCGCACCTGGCTATTATAGACGGGACTGTTGGCATGGAAGGCTTGGGACCGAGTGCCGGCCGGCCCAAGCCCCTGGACTGCGTGGTCGTCGGCGCCGACGGATTTGCGGCCGATGCCGTGGCCTGCCGGTTGATGGGTACACGGGCCGAGGATGTCCCTCATATTCGCATGGGCGTCGAGCGCGGATTCGGCGTGATTGATTTGGCACAAATCACCGTGACGCCGGAGAACTGGCGCAACTGGTGCAGCCCGTTTGCCCGGCCGCCGCAGAACCTGACCATCGAATTTCCGAATGTTACAGTTTTGGACAACAATTCGTGCAGCGCGTGCCAGTCCACGCTGCTTTTATTCCTGAAGGAATTTGGAGACCGGATCTTCGACTATCTGCCGGACAAGCATTTAAATATCGCCATCGGCAAAGGACACACCGAACTGCCTGAAAAAACGCTCTGTGTCGGCAACTGCACAGCCCGATTCAAATCGGGTCCCGACACATCGGGATTTGTCCCCGGCTGTCCCCCAGTAGCCAGCGAAATCCTCAAAAAACTGACCGGCAAAACCACCCTGGACCCTAAATAAAAAGGCGGGCAAAGTACCGCTGTAAATGCTTCAAATATTTATACCGCAAATATCGGTTTATATGTCATCCCATGAAAGCGTGTGTACTTTCTTGTCATCAATCATACCAGAGAATCCGATGGAAGGCGGGCTTTCATGAGACTATGTGACTTCAACAAAACTGGAAATTCTTTCATAGATACGGCGTTAGTTCTGGGGCGTCCTGGTTCCGGAAGCCGCAGTGGGCGAGACTTGACGAATTTGCTCATGCCGGGCGATGAGGTAGGGCGCATATTTCTTGTCCGATCCGAGAATGTGATTGCTTAGCCAGTTATACAGAAAATTCGTCATATCGCTCAGCAGCACATCCTGCTGCCCTGTGATATTCGATAACAGCTCGTCTACTTTTTTGCAGAAATATTCGTGCTGGCGAACGTGACCTTCCAGGTCCGGGTATGCACATTCGGACATGTATTTTTCTTCGCTTTCAAAATGATATGAGGTGTACGCCCTCATCTCGGAAAGAACGTCTGTTATGATTTTCGAACCTGTCCGTGCGTCCGGGACTTCGAGCAGTTTGTCTATCATTCTGAACAACACCTTGTGCTGATCGTCTAATTCACCGACGCCCACACTATAGCTTTCATCCCATTCTATCATTGTCATTTTTTAAGCTCCCGGTTTTTAAGATGGTAATATACCTACCCGAGTGTATATCGTCCAAATCGAGACCTGTTTTTACATTAATTTACCGAGAATTGTGGCTTGATTTTGGCGATTCCGGGAAAATCTTCAAAAAATTAATTATTTCATTGAACAAATATGTTATAGGAGTAGAATAGTCTTATAGGAACAAATTAGTCCTAATAAGTAATGTTGATTTTGAAATAATGGCGTTTTTAGTAAGTTGATTTGAAAGGAGACAAATCATGAACGGTTCAATCTTGAAAATTATGCTGGTTTTAATGTTTTTGGTAATTGCGGCGGCGGGCTGTGGTGAAAGTGCTATGAATTCGAAACACAATATGTCGGCCAATATCGATCATTGGGAAATGACGCCGGCCGGTGTATCTATAGCAAGATATTGATAACAAAATAAGGGCTTAATAACGGCTACTATTGCGATTGAAGTCTTTGAGCCATAAGGGCATCTATTTATTCGCGAAGATCTTTTGCGAAAAAAGGATGCCCTTCATTTATTTCGGCCGGTTGCGACCATTAACGTTCCGTCCGGTATCGCTGAACGATGCCGTTCTGAATTTCGAATGCGATTACGTGTTTTTCGGTCTTGTCGTCCTTGATGACGATGGGGGGCGGGAACATGACGAATGCGTTGTCTTTGGTTTTGACGCATTTATACCTGAGGATTTCAGTGCCGTCCTGTGTTACGGCCCGCTCAGCCGGTTCGCCGAACATATCTATGAGCTGTTCCTTTGTGGTCTGGCCGTAATTGATCTGCTTGAGCTCTGATTTCTTCGGGCCGGTGAAATTCTCGTCCGTCTTGCAGACCACGCAGCCGGAGAACAGAATTGCAAACAGGACCAGAGTCAGGAAAAGGGCGTTTTGCTGGAGTTTCATTTTGTGTTTTCCTTTCTATTATTTTTTGTGCACGTCAACAGGCTTCACTATTCGGTTGACACAAATTTGTCGTTCTTACTATTATATAGGCGACGGAAGGCCGTTTCGTTACAAAAATTCTCAAATTTTTTTTTCATTCATCAATAATCAATCATTACAATGTCTTCCGGTATTGCGATAACATCACGGTGTCCCGGGCCGAGAACATTTTTGATTTCCGTACTGTGCTTACCGGCCAACTCTTTAAGCTGGGAACTGCTGAAATTTGTCACGGCCTTAGCGCTGTCATTCAGCATGACTACCGCGCCGGCCTCGAACGTCCCTTGCACCGAGACCACGCCGCTGGGCAGAAGGCTCTTTCGGTTCCTGACCGCCCGCATCGCTCCGTCGTCGATGAGGATTGTCCCTGCGGCCCGGCTGTTGAGTATCCATCGCGAGCGGTTGGACAGCTTTCGTTTCGGCATGAAGATGGTGCCGATTTCCTTGCCGGCGATTATCTTACTGATGACGTCCTTGATCCTTCCGTTGGCAAGCACGATTCGGCAGCCCGCGTTTGCGGCGATTTTAGCCGCTTCGATCTTGGTCTTCATCCCGCCGGTGCTGAACCTGCTGCCCTTGCCGCCGGCACTTCGCGCAATCTCCTCGGTTATCTCGAAGACGGTATGTATCGGTTTGGCATCCGGGAATTTCTGCGGGTTCCTGTCGTAAAGAGCATCGATGTCACTGAGCATTATCAGAAGGTCCGCGTCGATTTTGCTGGCGACCAGCGCGCTGAGCCGGTCGTTGTCGCCGAACGCCGTGCCGATCTCGGCGGTGCTGACGCTGTCGTTCTCG
>CAZKYP010000098.1:0-5275 GCA_964556885.1 uncultured Pirellulales bacterium
GAGCTGGTATCCGAAGCAAACTGCACGAGACCTTCGACAACAATCAGCCTTGTGTCGGTTTGTCCTGCGGTTATATCGAAACTCGTGCCTGTAATTATCGCCCGTCCGTGAGCAGTATTAACGACAAACGGATTGCCATCGTGCCGGACATTCGTGTAAATCCTCCCGAAATTCAGGTCCACAATGCAGCCAAGCCGCCCCTTGGCCGTTAGCGGCCGGATTGAAAGGGTGGTATCGGTGCTCATTATCAATCGGTGCCTGCTGTTGATAATAAGCGTCTTTATAGAATCGCCAGAGGCTATCTGCCGGCCGGCGGGAACAATAATGCCACCGCTATCTGAGAGCATTTCAATCCTAATCCCGATATATCGGGACAGGCTCGGAACCGATGCTGCTTGATTTTTGGTCACCCTATCCCGCATTATAGAGTCTGACACTGCAAAAAATGTGAATACGCCGATTGCCAGGCAGGCAGCGGCGACCGATATCCTCCAGATAATCCTGCGATAACCGGCTCGTTTTTCCAGAGATTCGAACGCCTCGGAGAATTCGGATTTGTGGTCCTCGATAAATGTTATCGTACGCTTGTTGTTCTCGTACTCGGCGGCGCAGCTTTGGCAGGATTGAAGATGAAGTTCCAGCGCGAGGCTTTCCCACGATTTCGGCTCCAAATCGCCTATGATAAACGGTACTATTAATTCCTGTGCCTGTTTACAATCCATTTCGCGTCCAAATCCCGATATAAAGAACACGTTTCTATCCCTTAATTGCCAAAAAAGGGCAAAAGTGAGAGAAAGAAAATTTGGACTTTTTTCATGCTTTTATATAACTTTTGCTCCCGAAGTAACTTACGAGCGAAAATATTTTTACTCCCGCTTACGGCTTTATTACAGGTGCAGCTTGAGCCTGATTTTCTTCAATCCGTAAGAGATGAGTTTACGGAACGCTCCGTCAGAGCATCCGAGATCTTCAGCGGCTTGTTTTATGGTCAGGCCGTCGATAAATCGCAATTTGATTGCCTGTCGGGCCTTGGGCGGGAGCTTGGCGAGTGCCAGGGCGATATTTTTCCTGAGTTCCTCAGATTCAATTTGATAGGCCGGATCGGCTTGCGGGCCAGTACCGCTGCCATCTGTAAGATTGCCAATCGAATCCAGATGGATTGTCTTAACCGAACCTGCTTTTTGCCGATAATATCGGTGTATTACATTATTAGTGATACCGAGAAGATATTTTTCCACATCTGCGCTGCCGTCATATTGGCCGTCGCTTTTACTTAGTTCGATAAAAACATTTTGTGTAAGGTCTTCAGCATCCGCGATTGAGCCGATATGCAAGGCAATATGTCGCCTCAACCGGGCGGAATATTTGGCGTGAAGCAATTCCAGGGACTTTTTGTCCTTCGGATATATCTCCCGTTTTAACAAATGACTATCGTTTATATTTACCTGATTACCGCCACTCACCTTATTGTCCATCCGCAAACAAAAAAGGTAATAATCTCACTTTTACTCAAATCGCAAAGCGCGCAGACCAATGTTCTCATATTAGCGGCGTATCCAAAGTTATTCAGGTTGATAAAAAATCTGATCGAATTAAAAATTTTTTGGAATCAAGCGGGCGAGCCAGCAATCCTTATAATGGAATTCGATAACGGCCGGTTTGCTAAAGTAAGTTTTCTATATAAGCAGCTTTACCATGGAACCTTTTATCTCGCTAAAGGTTGTCAATCCGTAGTCTTTTACTCGCCTATATAGCTTTTTCAACTCTATTTAAGTAGGAATTAGACACCTGTTGATTTTTTGTCAAACTTTTTCGTGATTTTTCTTCATTAGTGACAGCCCTATGTCACACCCCATGAAAAAAGCTGAAATAAGGGCAAAAAATCGGGCTCGAATATCTGATGAAAAAATTACGTCAGGGATTTTTTCTTCTTTTTTGTTGCGGTCGGCCGGTCCATGGAATTGCTAAAAAATATTATCAACTTTAAGAAGGAGAAAACGAAGACGTTGCACTTTTCGGATTTTGGAAGAAGGAATACAAGCTGCTTACCAGCAACGCATTAACACGAAACAAAACCAATTTTTCTTACAGAAGACAGAATATATCAACCACGGTGGATGGAAAGAACAAATTGTGCGGGGCGCGGGTGTATTAACTTGAAGGGAAAAATCTGATATGTTTGAATCACGGCGCCGGATTATTCCGTAATCAGCCATGCCATGGCGTAAAGGGCCAGTGCGGCTATAATCATAACCACGACAATCGAGCCGAAAAGCACCACCGTCTCTTTAAAAAAATGGCCGGCCTTTATATGAGGAATTTTTGTCGTCTTGTATACGATGGCTATCACCACCACTAATGGGAGCAGCCAGAGCATCGACTGCGGATTTATGCCGATATTTTCCGGTGTCGTAAACGTTGCCAATATGCAAGACGTTATCGTTGACATTTCAATCTCCGGCGCCATCAACTGCGCGAACGTGGGCCATATAGACCGCATTGACTATACACAAAAGATTAAGCAGACCCGCAATGCTCGTATATATCTGTCCGATTTCGTTCGGTCTGCCGTAAACCTGATAACCTCCCCCGGCGGTCATGCGTCCCAGGGCTATTACCAACGGCGAATTCATAACCTGCGCGACATACCACGGCTTAGCCCCCACGGGATTGATAACGCCGATCGAGCCGATATATATTCCCACGCAAAAAGCGAAAACAATCGAAACGAATATGATTATCGCATGCTTTGGTTTTTTGAGAACCAAATGCCCGCCGCCGGGCACAAGCCACCCCGCCAATCCCACGAACAACAAGAATAAAATGTGACCTTCTTTGGAACGCTGTGCCATTAAAATTCTATCTCCTCATCCGGCGGTGCCTGTCGTTTTACGGGTCGGGTCTTTACCTCGACCTCTTTGAATCGCATGCGTTCCAATATGTTCTGAGGATTAAAATGAACCACCGCAAGAGACTGCGATTCAACCTGGTCTTCCCCGAACACCAGCATCGGTTTGGCCTTCTCGTACTGCTCCTTCCAGAGACGCTTGATGGAAATGTTCCTTATCACGTAGAAACTCATGTCCGGCTTAAATTCCATAATATATGTCATATCATTGAGGCTGTTACTGTCCTGCGGCACGAGCGAGTAAAGCTGCTCAATGAAACGCTTTCTCTTCCAGCGTTCGCTCATGGTATACTTAGACATCGGATTGCCCTGGTTTTGTATTGTATATACTTCCATATCCGACTTCGAGATTCTCTTGAGACCGGGAAGGCCGCGAAGCATTACCACATTCGGATCGCTCGGCTTTTTCCCCTGCTGCTGTTTGTACTGCTCGTTGAATTTATTAACCGCGACATCCCAGCCGCCGCTTGTCACCTGGTCGACGAAATTATCGACCTTACCTTTCATAACCTCCATAGCGGCCAGCCGCTTCATATCCGCGACCACCAGATTCTTCACCGAATATACATCATCTTCCGATGCAGGCTGCTCATCGGAGAACTGGTTGGGATCGAACTTCAGGGAGCATGTGCTGTAAGTCTGAACTATGCTTTCAGGCACGGACGCCTTGAGGGCCTGGGTAATTCTTACAATGGCGGTTACCGGTCCCGTGCCGCTTTGCAAACCGCGCCACATATCGTACAACGGCCCGATATTCGTATACATTCTCGGCTTGGCAACATCCAACCTGCTCAGTTCGCTCAGGCCCAGCTCGTCGACAGCAAATACGATTTTCGACAAACCAACAGTACCCCCTCCGCTGCCGGGCATGTAAAGCCTTCTAAGGTACTCGTCAGTCTGAATATCAACAGGGGACAGCAGTCCCGTCCGGCCCGCATATACTTTGATATTGTACTTTTTACTCAATTGCTCTGCGGCGGTTTTATAATCGCCGACCTTTTCTTTGATCTGCCCGCTGGTCGTTTCCGACGACTGAACGTCCAGACCTTCCAGACCGGCCTCGGTAATCGTCTTTGCCTCCTGCAATATCCTTTCGGCCGTCGAATCGATGTTGTCCTGCAAAATCTGCTCCGAAATGCTGCGAGCAACCTCTGCATAGCTTTTGACACGCGGGACCATTTCCGAGTTCGGGTCATTCGGATCGGACCTGACCTGCTCGGTGAACAACTGCTCTTTGTACCTTTCGTAATAATCTTCCATCTGGTCCTGGCTCGGAGCCTTGACAATATTACGAACCTCATTAAGCCTGACTGCTATATATTCAAGCTGCACCCTGTCGGGAAGCATGTATCCGAAACCGTAAGGATTTTCAGTTGTAAAATCTCCGGCCGAAAAATCCTTGTACTTTTCAAATTGCCCAAGCAACTGGTCCGCATCCGGCTGCGGCTGGGATTCGGCATATAAACCAGAATCGAATCTCACAAACTGCACCTCGACTTCTTCCTGTTCATAAGAGGCCGCCTGCATTATTTGCCTGGTGGTCAGGTCCTCATCCGATGTGATTACACGTGCATATTGCAATATTGCCAGCAATCTGCCTAACGTGGAGAGTATCTGTTCTTCCGTGACAGACCTCTGATTCATAATCGCCCCGATTGTCTGCGAGTAAGACTGGCCGCCGAACAACTGCGGTATCACCCTGCTGAACTGCTGGCCGACCTGTTCATTCGGTATACTGATCCCCGCCGACTCGGCCTCGTTACTGAGCAGTATCCAATACATGCTGGGTGTCACGGTACGGTAGTACATGTCATTCAACTGCTTGTCGGAAATCTTAAACTGATTCGTTCGAATCGATTGTCTCACATAACTCATGAACTCCGGAGTGGTGCGGTCAGGAAATAACAGTTCTCCCAGCAGAATTCCCTGCAAGTCCTGTGACTTCAGCAGCTCGTCCGCCCTCAAGACACTCAGAAGCTCCATGTCCCGGCTTGCATAATACAGATCCATGTTGGTTATCTTGCCCTTTTGGCCGAACTTAGCTATCGTCGGATTACCTCTCACGGTCATCATTTTCATTAAAGCGCTGCCGCCGATAAATCCGAACATAATGACAATAACAACAATGGCCATTACTTTCTGATTATACTTTCGAAACCATTTTACCAAACTCATAGGTATACTCCGAATCAACTTCTCTTTCCGCCATAAGGCGTCCTGTGGAGACCCGGCAAATACGGGCCACAGACCCCGAACAGGGACTAATTCCCCGGGGCCAAACCTTGAAAGTATAAGAAATTTGCCTGCCTATGCAAGAAAATTCTCTACGCCGCACGAACCGGCAAAAAGCCGGACCTGGTATTCATC
>CAZKYP010000098.1:5375-12585 GCA_964556885.1 uncultured Pirellulales bacterium
CATCGGACCGGTATTTATCGAAAGGGCAAAAGGCTCGAAAATCTACGACATCGACGGCAACGAATACATTGACTACGTCGGCTCCTGGGGCCCGATGATACTCGGTCATGCACATCCGGCGGTTATGAAAGCCATCGAAGCCGCAGTTCAAAAAGGCACTTCGTTCGGGGCACCGACACAGGCCGAAACAACACTGGCCGGGAAAATAATCGACGCTTTCGAATCAATCGACAAGGTCCGGCTCGTAAGCAGCGGCACCGAGGCGGTCATGACCGCCATCCGCCTGGGGCGTGCATACACCAAAAAAGACCTGATAATCAAGATGTCCGGCTGCTATCATGGTCACAGCGATTCCCTGCTAACAGCCGCAGGTTCGGGATTAGCTGAATCTGCCATCGCATCGAGTGCCGGCGTCCCGGAGGCGATAGCAAAGCTGACTATCGTAGTCGACTATAACGATATCGAGGCGGTCAGGGCCGCTTTCAGGATTCATAAAGACAAAATAGCGGCGGTTCTTGTCGAACCTGTCGCCGCCAACATGGGCGTAGTTCCGCCCGTCGACTGCTACCTCCAGGCCCTTCGAGACCTATGTAACAATGAAAACGCAGTTCTGATTTTCGACGAGGTGATAACGGGCTTCAGGGTCGCTCTCGGCGGGGCGCAGGAGCTTTACGGAATCAAAGCAGATATTACGTGTCTCGGCAAGATAATCGGGGGAGGTCTGCCGCTGGCGGCGGTCGGCGGCAGGTCCTATATAATGGACCTTCTGGCCCCGGTCGGCCCGGTCTATCAGGCCGGTACGCTCAGCGGTAATCCGATTGCAACCGCAGCGGCCAACGCCACCCTCGATATAATATCCAAAGATGATTGCTATACAAAACTCGAATCTACCGCGGCCCTGTTGGAAGAAGGCCTGGCCTACGCCGCAAGCCGGACCGAAATCGCCGTCACAATCAATCGTATCGGCTCAATCATGAGCTGCTTTTTCACCAAACGCCCGGTTCGTAACTTTACCGATGTCCAGACAACCGATATTACAAGTTTTAAAAAATTCTTCGCTTCGATGCTGCAACAGGGAATCTATCTCGCACCAAGCGCTTACGAGGCCATGTTTGTTTCATTGGCACACAGCAAGGCAGATATAGAAAAGACCATCGAAGCCGCCGAAAACAGCTTCCGCCGGCTAAACGATTAGGCAGCCATTATATACAAATAAAAGACCGACATGATGTTATTATAAACCCTGTTAGTGTGGATTTTATCGGAATAAATGATTTCATATTTTATTAGGTAATTTGTCTGATAAACGAAAAATAAATTTCTTGCACTTATTAAAAAACTTAGCATAATTGTAAACAGAAGTCAGATGACAGATGTCAGACGGCAGAAAACAAAATTAGGAATATATCGAAATTCGATGTTCGTTCCCGATTGATCGGGACCGTATTCTGTGTTTTGTATTCTGTATTCTTACAATTAGGGAGGTCTTAGAATGAACGACAGTCAAGTCAGTCCGAATAATCTTTTGGACGCCACCGATTGCCTTGAAGCCATCGGGGTATTCAGAGGCTGGAAAAACTTTTTATTCGCAGTTATTATTTTGTCCCTTTTATTAACACAAGCCTGCTTCTGGCTTGTCGATACGGGTTTTATCAAAATCCCCGCCAAACCGGATTCCGAGGGCAAACAGGCGGTTCAAATGGCCGAACCTGTTACCACCGACGAAAACACATCCGTATCCAAGGTGCCGGAATCCCGGTCAGAAGTATCGGGACTAAGCGAAGCCTCGATAAGAGAAATCATCGGCGAGCCAAACAAACCGGCCGGACAGACTGAACCGGACAAGAAAGCCGCAGTGCAGGAAAAAAATAAAAGTGACTCGATATTCGCAATAACATTCGAAAACATGACTATCCTGCTTTCCTTTGTAAACGCCCTGCTTATATTGACAGCTACACTTTACTGCCTGACAATGCTGTTCAGCCTAAAAATCTCCCTGCTCGGCAGGCTCGGCGGGATAAACCACATCTGCCGGGCGTTTTTCCTTTCAATGCTTCTCCTCATTCTCCTGCTGCCCTGGCAGAGCATATTCGGCAGTTTTGTAATCGGAGCCATATATACCCCCGCTGAACTGGTTAAAGGCTACATCAATCACCGTAACAGCAGCGGCATATTTCCCAGTGTGCTGTACTATCTGCGATTCACAGGTTACTGGGCATTTATAGTCTTATTGCTTTTCTCCTCGCAGCTCCGCAGCGCACGCTGGGCAAGGGCGATTCTCCGCCGGCTCGAGATAATATAAACAGTAGAGGATAGTAAATAATGAATGTCGAATATCGAACTTCGAATTTCGAAATTCAAGATTCATTATTCGATATTCACTATTCATCTGCCTGACTTCTGAATTCTTATATCTATGTCTCATATCGAAAAAAATTCTGTTGGCATTGTGGAGACTAAAACTATCCGGCTGATAGAACCTGAGCAGCCCCTAAAACTGGAGTCCGGCAGAACACTGGCCCCGATAGATGTCGCTTATGAAACATACGGGCAGATTAACGAAGCCGGAGACAATATCATACTCATCTGTCATGCCCTCAGCGGCAACGCACATGTCGCAGGTTACAACAGCCCCGACGACAAGAAACCCGGCTGGTGGGAATCCATGGTCGGGCCGGGCAAAGGGATAGATACGAACAAATACTTCGTCATCTGCTCGAATTTCCTGGGCGGCTGCAGCGGAACAACAGGACCATCCTCCACAAATCCGGCGACCGGCAAGCCGTACGGCATGGATTTTCCCATTATCACAATCGCTGATATGGTAAAGGTGCAGAAGCTCCTGCTGGATAAGCTCGGCATAAAAAAACTGTTAGCAGTAATCGGCGGCTCCATCGGCGGGATGCAGGTCCTGCAGTGGGCAATCGACTATCCCGATTTCATGAGAGCAGCCATGCCGATAGCCACGACCACAAACCTCGGCGCTCAATCTATAGCATTCGACGCCGTGGGACGAAATGCAATACTTGCCGACGCGAACTTCTCCGGCGGGCAGTACCACGACAAAAAAATCCCCGATAGAGGATTGGCAATCGCCCGGATGATCGGGCACATAACATACCTCTCGGAACACGGTATGCGAGAGAAGTTCGGACGCCAGTTGCGAGAAGCCAACGAATACAGCTACGATTTCAATTCAGAATTCTCCGTTGAGACATATCTTGACTACCAGGGACAGACCTTCGTCGAAAGATTCGACGCGAACAGCTACCTCTATATCACCAAAGCCGCAGATTACTTCGATCTGAAAAAAAATTTCGGCTCACTGAAACAAGCTTTCGAACATGTCAAATCGAGATTCTTCGTCGCGAGCTTCACGAGCGACTGGCTCTTCACACCGGCGCAATCAAAAGCCATCGTCGACGCCCTTGCGGCCAACAGAAAAGATGTCACATACTGCGACATCGCCTCACCATACGGGCATGATGCCTTTCTTCTGGAGCCGGAAACTCTCGGTTCGTTTATTTGCTGCTTCCTGCAGGCGACTTACAATCCCAAAGACAAACAGCATCTATGCTCATGCTATGCCCGAAGCATGAAAAAGCTGAGCCAGTTCGAGCAGGCCCACAGGGCACGTGTGGATTACGATTTGATTGAATCGATTATCGAAAAAAACAATACCGTGCTCGATGTCGGTTGCGGAGACGGGCAGTTGCTAATCAATCTTATCAAGGACAAGAATATCAAAGGCGAGGGAATTGAGCTGGACCAGGAGCTTGTTCTGGACTGTGTCTGCCGCGGCCTGCCCGTTATCCAGCAGGACATCGAAGAAGGACTCGGCAACTATGCAGACAAGTGCCTCGATTATGTGATACTGTCACAAACGATGCAGACTCTGAAAAATCCAGAAAAGGTTTTTACCGAGCTGCTCCGCGTCGGCAGAAAAGTAATAGTCAGCTTTCCTAACTTCGCCCACTGGCGCTGCCGGGGACAGTTGCTATTAGGAGGCAAGGCTCCGGTATCGCAGCAGCTTCCGTTCGCGTGGCATGACTCGCCGAATATACATTTTCTGTCACTGAAGGATTTCGAACAATTCTGCCGCAAGCTGAACATAAAAATCCACAAAAAACTGCCGCTGGCAAAAAAACAGCTCAAGACAATAAAACTGCTGCCCAATCTTTTTGCCGAGCAGGCAATCTACGTGACAAGTAAAGATTAAAATGGTTAAATAGTAAATAGTTAAATAGTGATTAATAACCATTTACCAATAACCAATTACCAGTTACTGAAAATAGAAGATGTCAGAACTCGAACGAATAGGAATATCACTGGACAAAGAGCTGCTCGCGAAGTTCGATAAGCTCATCGCATCGGAAGGCTATCAGAACCGCTCGGAGGCCATTCGCGATCTCATCCGGCAAAACCTGAATCAGGAGCGGCTGAGCGACCCGCAGGCCCTTGCCGTAGCCGCAGTTCTCCTGGTCTACGACCACCACTCGACCAAACTGGCCGAAGAATTGATTAGCCTCCAGCATAAACATATTCCGGACCAATCCGTGCAGGTGGTTTCCTCTCTGCACATTCACCTCGATGAGCACGACTGCCTGGAGATAATCGTACTCAAGGGGCTTATCGGCGAAATGAACAAGGTCGCCGAACGAATGCTGAGCATGAAAGGCGTCAAGCTGGGGCATATCAATAAAATCGCAACTTGAATTTGGATTGACGATTCCGGCCGGCGCGTTTATAATCCATCTCGTAATAAAGGTACCGGGGCGATTAGTTCAGTTGGCTAGAACGCACGGATCACACCCGTGAGGTCACTGGTTCGAATCCAGTATCGCCCATTCATAAGATTTTCCAGGAATGTTCACCTGTCCCCCCCTCATGTTATTCTGTAAGGACCTGAGGAATTTGTATTGATATTCAAGTAAGATAAAAAGTTAAATTGATATTTGAGGAAATATCAGGTATATTCTGATCATAAGTGCGTTCTTGAAAATTTCAATAAACTTAATAATCGGCAGATCTGCCGATTAATCTATGTTCGGTGACAAAACATCATGAAATTGAGTGATATAGGCTTCGACCAATGGTTCCAAGAGCATATTACTGAGTTCCACGAGGACGGCCGCAGCATAGCTCGCATATTGGCGGTTGACCGCGGCTCGTATCTGATAAGAGATGAACTGAAAGAAGTCCCCGCCGAACTCTCGGGGAAGTTCTCTTACCAGACCCACAATTCCGTCGACCTGCCGTGCGTCGGAGACTGGGTGACGGTACAATACCACAACAATGAGACAGCGGCGATTATCCACCGGGTGTTTCCACGGCGGACGTTTTTACGCCGCAAAACCGCAGGTGACGTCGTCGACTTCCAGATGATTGCGGCCAATATAGATACGGTTTTCATTGTCCAGTCATGCCATTTTGACTTCAATCCCCGTCGTTTGGACCGCTACCTGGTAATGGCGGCTGAAGGGCATGTCGAGCCGATTGTCATTCTGACGAAGACCGATTTGATAACCCGCGATGAATTAGAGCAGAAACTCGCAATCGTTACCTCTGTCACCAAAGCAAAAGTGCTCGGTCTCAGCAACATCACCGGTATCGGGTTTGATGAGTTTCAGCGGGCGCTCTGTCCGGGAAAGACGTACTGTCTTCTTGGCTCGTCGGGAGTCGGGAAAACAACTCTCATCAACCGCCTCATAGGCCATGAAGCCTTTGGCACAAAGGCCGTCAGCAGCACCGGGCAAGGAACCCACGCCACTTCACGGCGGCAGCTCATACTTCTCGCCGAAGGTGCGATGTTGATTGATACGCCCGGTATGCGAGAACTTGCCCTTGTGGGAGCTGACGATGGCGTCAATGCAGGTTTCGAAGACATTGTCACCCTATCCGCCAATTGTCGCTACGCTGATTGCAGTCATGTGCACGAGCCCGGCTGTGCCGTTCGAGCTGCACTCGAAAATGGCGAATTGAGTGAGGATCGTTATTCAAGCTATATCAAGCTAAAGAAAGAGTCAGAGTACCACGAGATGTCATACCTGGACAAACGGAAGAAGGACAGAGCCTTCGGACGTTTCATCAAAGGGGCGAAGAAGCGAATGAAGGACTAAAAGTGCAGGCACCGAACGAATTGATGGAGCCGGCTCGCTACGCTCGCGGATTATTGCCCGGATTGAGAGTTCATATCACGGCTTGTAGGTTTTGGAAAAGTTATTCCGCATATTCGTGACGGTAAATGTACCGTCACGCTGCACCGAAACCTTAATCGACTTGCCATCGCAATTCTGCTCCATATTCGCGATAAACTCTTCGGACGAGTTTTTATCACCAGCCGAAAGTGCATAATGCAACTGCCAGAGGTCCTGGATGCCCGGAGAGCTTTTGAGGATATCGAAGACCTCGGGTTCGCCGCCCTTCCTGGCCCCGTTGTTCATGATGAACACTTTCGGTCGAATCGCATGAACAAGGAATTTGGAATTGGATATCTTGAAGCCGTGATGGCTGACCATAAATAAATCCACCGTGCCAATCGGATTGTTCGGGCACATAAGCTCATATTCGATCGGTGACAACAAATCGCCGAGGTCCAGCATACAAAACTTGCCGAATTCGAACAACATTCCGACAGAGCCGGAGTTGTCATATATGTCCTTATAATCCGGCTTGATAAGTCCTTCGCAGAATTCATTCGGTTGGCCGGTGCCGTCAAGCGGCTTTGTTATCACTTTGCAATCAGAGGTGACAACCGTAATCTTCAATCCCTTCATCGGTATAACATCACCGGGCTTGACCGAGAGCCGCTTGCGGTCCCCGATGGCGTTTATGTATGGCTCATAGAACTGCTGCTTGTTCCGCGCATCGAGTGTAGGAACAGGATTGCCGTGATCGACAAATACCTTACCCGGTATTTTCGCATCTACGGCCGCGATGTTCCCGGAGTGGTCCGCATCGTAATGAGTGGCCACAATATAATCGAACTGCTTTATTCCGAGTGCCCGGGCCGTCTCGACAATCCGGTTGGTGTCACGGTCGTCCTGCCTCGGATATCCGGCATCGATCAGCATCGTTTCGCCGTCCGGAGTAAGCAGAATCACCGCCTTGCCGCCACAGGTATCGATGACATAGATATCCAGCGTCTCAGCGGCCGAAGCCATAGAGCCGAGCAGGAATGCCAAATTACAAAAAAGCAGGGCCTTCATAA